>JANLSP010000214.1:0-9954 GCA_031362485.1 Novosphingobium sp. | reverse complement strand
ACCGCCGGCGGCGCAGGGGCAACGGCATTGGGCGCGCAGGCAATCGCCTTCGGCAACAACGCCAGGGCCAACGGTGCCACGGCCGCTTACTTAGGGTCGACTGCCAATGCGGCTTCGGATCAGAGCACGGCGGTCGGCTTCAACGCCACGGCGGTTGCGGTCGGCTCCACGGCGCTGGGTTACAACGCGCGGGCCAATAACCCGAACGATGTCGCCCTGGGCTCCGGGTCGGTTACGGCTGTGCCCAACCCGACTTCGGGCGTCCAGATCAACAACTGGAACTTCGGCAACTTCGCGGGTGCAACGCCGACCAGCGTTGTCTCGGTGGGTGCGCCGGGGGCTGAACGCCAGATCACCAATGTCGCGGCAGGCCGGATCACTCCGACCAGCACCGATGCGGTGAACGGCAGCCAGGTCTGGAACATCACCGATACCTTGAGCCGCGAGCTCAGCGCGGGTATCGCCGGTGCCTTGTCGATGGCGGCAATCCCGAACCCGACACAGCCGGGAGCCTGGATGATGGGCGGCGGCTTCGGCTACTGGCATGGCCAGACCGGCTACTCGCTGGGTCTGGGCAAGATCTCCGAAGACGGCAAGTGGACCTTCGGCGCCGCGGGTACTTTGAACTCGCGCGGGGAAGCAGGCGGTTCGGCTGGATTTGGCATCCAGTTCTAAGTGCCTGACGTTCCGGGCTGCCCTCCAGCGGTCTTATGAAAATGCGATCCCCGGGCCTGAATCCTCAGGTCCGGGGATTGACACAGCAAGGCGATGCTGTCTCAAACCGCCTTTCAGTCATGCAATTTCCGGCTGCGTAATTTCCGGACAGTCCGGCCAGCCAAACGGAGCTTTCCCGATGAAATATCTTGCAGCGCTTGCACTTGCCGCCATCTCCGCGCCCGCCTTTGCGCAGGTTGCCAGTGGTCCCGAAACCTTCGTGGCCTTCGCCACGCAAGTCGCCACCAATGTCGATCAGGGCAAGGCAGCCCTCGTCTGGGACCGAGCGTCACAGTCGATGAAAAGCAACACATCGAAAGATCGCTTCGTTGATCAGGTTGCGCGCAAGCAGCGCCAGAACGGCACCACCGTTACGCGTAACTGGCAAAGCATCGTCCGTTCAGGCGTGACAGGTGGCCGGGGGCAGCTGGTGACGGTGACCTTCACAGTGACGACCAACCGGAACACCAGCTATAGCGAGGTGATCCAGTTCATCGCCGAGCAGGAAAACGTTTGGCGCACATCCACTTATATCAACTGACCCTACAGGAGTTTCTCCATGCTGCCGGATGAAGCGTTGCGTTCGATGAGCGTAATGATCGCGACCCCTTGTTATATCTCTGCGGTCACGATGAATTATGTGACGAGCATCTTCAAATTCGCCAATCGCTCGCATCAGTTTGGTCTGCAGACCACGTTGCATATGCATTCGGAAAGCCTGGTGACGCGCGGGCGCAACGAAATGGTGCGCTTTTTCCTCGAGCATGAAGAGTTCACACACCTTTTGTGGGTCGATTCCGATATCGAATTCGAGCCGCACATGGCCTACCGACTGCTGCTCTCCGATCTGGACGTTGTCGCGGGGATCTATCCGATCAAAAACCTTAATTGGCCGGCCGAGGGCATTCCCGAGGCGATGTCGCTCGATGAATATACGGTGCGGCACGCAACTTTCCCGTTCAATCCGTTAGGACTGTGGGAAGAGCCGGTCACGCCGAAGCTGACTGCTGACAATTTCGTCGAGGTGGCCGAAGCGCCGACCGGGTTTATGTGCATCAAGCGTGAAGTTATCTACAAGATGATGGAACACTATCCCGAGCTCAACTACATGCCGGAAGGTGCCGAAAAGCGCGCAATGTCACACCTTTACTGGTTGTTCTTCGATTGCATGGTCGATCCTGAGACCAAGCGCTATCTCTCCGAAGACTATGCCTTCTGCAAGCGCTGGCGGGATATGGGCGGAAAGGTCTATGCCGACTTCCAGTCGGATCTGGGACATCTGGGGCAATACATGTATCGCGGCAACCTTGAGCGGTCGATGCGGCGGCGCGACGGCCTGCCTTATTGATCCGGCCCGGATGATGAAGAAAGTCAGCTTCATTTCAGGCTTGCCGCGCTCGGGCTCGACGATGCTTGGCGCGATACTGAACCAGAATCCTGATTTTCACGCCGGGATGAGCAGCCCGGTGTTCAGTCTGGTCAATGTCATGTTACCCAAGCTGAGCAATGCGAACGAGTTCGGCGTGTTTTTTGATGACAAGGCGCGCAACCGGGTGCTGCACGGTCTGTTCGAGAGCTATTACCGCGATCGCAGCGAGCCGGTGATTTTCGATACCAACCGCAGTTGGACGCAAAAGTTGCCGGTGCTGCTTGAACTGTTTCCCGATGCACGCATCGTCTGCTGCGTCCGACCGATAGGCGAGATCCTGCAAAGCTTCGAGCGGCAATATCTTAAGAACCCGCTGCAGCTCTCGCAAATCATTGGTTATGATCCCGATACCACGGTCTACGTGCGCAGCGACCGGCTGATGATGGGCGGCGGGCTGATTGGCCTGGCGCTCAACAGTCTCAAGGAAGCCTTCTACGGCGAGAACAGCGAGCGGCTGCTGCTGGTGTCTTATCAAAACCTGGTGAACAACACCGCCGCTACGCTTGAGCGGATCTACGCCTTCGTTGGCGAGCCGCCATTCGCGCACGATTTCGCTAATGTTGCCTTTCAGGCCAGCGAATTCGACGCGCTGCTTGGTGCGCCAGGTCTGCATTCGGTGCGCCGTGAAGTGCGCGCAGTGTCGACCAACGTTACACTGCCGCCCGATATCGTCGCCCACCATGCCGGCAAGCCGTTCTGGGAAACTGACACGGAATTCAGCAAGGCCGATGCTGCGTTTGCGTTGACCGCTTAGAGCGCTCTGGCTGCGCTGGGCGGCGAGGGGCCAAAACTCACAAGAATAGGGATTCCCGGATCGAGATCTTTCGCGCCGGTCAACGGCGGCAGGTTCAGGGGCGGGGCTTCGTTCGGACAAAACACCAGGTTGATATCATGGTGGGTGTTGTTGAACTCCGGCGGCGCGTCGTCATCGGGACCATAGCGGCGGCCGATGAACCAGAAGCCCCGGTAGCCCAGTTTTTGCATGGCATCGCGCAGCTGGTCGATGTTCTTCTTGCCGCCCGGTTCGACAAAGACATTGGGTTTGTGGCGCGCGATAAGCTTTTTGGCACCCGCGATGACGGCCAGTTCGTGGCCCTCTGCATCGATCTTCAGCAAATGCAGCTCGCTCAGCCCCTCGAGCGCGGGATCGCGATCCAGCGCGACAATGTCCACCATCTCGGTCTTGACCGGCCCGGCATATTGCCCCTCGTTGCTGAAGCCGGTGGAAACCGAGAACGAGCCATAGTTCCAGGGCTGGTCATAGTCGCCCGTCTGGATTGCGATGCGCCCGTTCTTTTCGCCCGCCGCAGCGCGGCGGGTGGTGACGTTGAGGCAATTGTTGAGCGCGATATTTGCGCAAAGGACATGAAAGATCGGCCTCTGTGGTTCGTAACAGATAAGCTGCCCCCGCGAGCAAAGCCTGGCGAGTGGCACGGCGTGCATGCCAATATTCGCGCCCACTTCGATGCAGACGCCGGTCTCATGTGGCAGCAGCGTGCGGAACAGATCGACTTCGATATCGCACCAGTGGCCAAGCGCATTGACATAATTGCTAATCATGTCGCCTTCGATGAGCAGGAATTTGCCCCACCGGCAGTCTTTAAGAAATGTTCGCATAACTGCTCTTAGAACAGGCCGCTAAATAAATGAATGCCATAAGATTGGTGCGGTCAAAGTCTGACCGGTGCCGGAGCTGAATTATCAGGCTTGCGGGTCCCCAGCGACTCGCGAGCACGCGCACGGATGTAGGCATGGATCTGCCGAATCTCGGCCTCGCTCAAAGTCTCGAACCGCGGCATGCCCTTTTCCAGCAAAGCACCGGATTTGAGCAATTGGGTCAGACTGTCGAGACGCAGCGCGATGGGCGATTCACGGAGGTCTGGACCCGGCGAGCCAGCCGATTGCATGCCGACACCGTGGCAGGCGGCGCAGCGTACTGATAGTCCCCAGCCGGCCTTCACATCGGCCTCGTTCAGCACCAGCGAGGCATCGTCGAGTGCGTTCACTTTCTTGTCGGGCGGCGGGCTCGCCGGGATTGTCGCCTTGCCGCCAATTGCAAACGTCAGCAGGCGGCGCGGCTGAGCGCCATACTTCCAGCCAATGTTAAGAAATTCCCCATAAGCTGCTGTAGTACCACCATATCCGACGAGGATGGAAACATACTGCCTGCCACCAACACGGAAGCTCATCGGCGCGGCGATGATGCCAAGTCCCGCGTTGAAGCGCCATAGTTCCTTGCCATTGCCCGCGTCATAGGCGTTGAAGAAACCGTCAGCGGTGCCCTGGAAGACCAGTCCACCCGCGGTTGCCAGAGTTCCGCCGTTCCACACGACATCGCGCTTGACGCTCCACACCTCGCGTTGCGCTACCGGGTCCCAAGCGACCAGCGTTCCTGTGCCGTCGCCTGGCTGTTTGATGATCGGTTCGACCTTCAAACCCATGACATCGAAGGCATTGGTTGATTGCTTGCCGCGCGAAAAGCGGGTGCCGATCTGGTGGATCGGGATATAGACCAGCCCGGTCTTCGGGCTATAGCTCATCGCCTGCCAGTTGTGACCGCCGATCGCGCCGGGCCAGATTTCGAAATCATTGTTTTCATAGCGAATGCCGGGATTCTCCACCGGCCTGCCGGTCTTCATGTCGATGCTCTTGGCCCAGGTGACCAGCGTCGCCTTTTCGGCCGAGAGCGGCTTTCCGGTCAAGCGGTCAAGCACGTAAAAGAAGCCGTTGGTGGGCATCTGCATGAGAACTTTTGTTGGCTTGTCCTGCAGCATCAGAGTCGCCATGACCATGTTCGGCGTTGACTTGTAGTCCCATGCCTCTCGCGGGGTCTGCTGGTAGTGCCAGACATATTTGCCGGTATTGGCATCGAGCGCGACAATTGACGAAGTGAACAGGTTGTCGCCCTTGCTGCCCGGATCGCGCAGCACTGAATCGTATGGACCCGCGTTGCCTGTGCCAAGGTAGATGCGGTTCATTTCGGCATCGAACGTCATGCCGTTCCACACCGTGCCGCCGCCGCCGGTTTTCTGCCAGAAATCGGGACCCCACGTTTGGGCGGCGAGTTCCATCGCGGCGTCGCCCTTGTTTTCGTCTGGCGAGGCGGGAACCGTATAGAACCGCCACAATTGCTTGCCGGTCTCGCTGTCATAGGCAGTGACATAGCCGCGCGCGCCGAAGTCGGCGCCGCCATTGCCGATGATCACCTTGCCGTTCATCGTGCGCGGCGCGCCGGTGGAGATCATCATCTTGCCGGGCGGAATGGTATCGGCGTGCCAAAGTTCTTTTCCGGTTTTTGCATCGAGCGCAAACAGGCGTCCATCGAGCGCGGCGGCAAAAATCTTGCCGTTTTCATAGGCAGCGCCGCGATTGGCGCCGAACGAGAAATGCATCTTGGCGGGATCGCGCTTCCAGGTTTCGGGATCGAACTGCCACAGCAACTTGCCGGTGGCGCCATCGACCGCATAGACCTTGGCATAGGACCCAGTGAAATAGAGCGTGCCGCCCACAGCCAGCGGGGTCGCCTCCAGCGTGACTTCGCCGGGCAGATCGAGCGACCAGGCAAGGCCGAGCTTGCCGACCGAGCCAGCGTCGATTTCGCTCAGGCGGCTGTATCCTGCTTCGTCTGCCGCGCCGCCGACCGCCGTCCAGTCATCGCCCGCACCGATCCCGGCGTCGCTTTGCCGCGTGCCGGAGCCTGAACAGGCTGCGAGCAGCAACGCGGCGCAAGCCGCTGCAACGATGGTCAGTGTCTGGCGCATAGCCGGTCCCTCATCCCGTTTTGTGGGAAGCTATGACAAGCCGGGCGGCCAGTCTAGCAAGGATTTGGCCAGCCGGGATTGCGCGCAGTGCGCCGGAAATACCCTTATTTTACCACGACCTCGACGCGCCGGGCCGCATCGGGCGAGACCGCAGTGTCAGTCGTCTGCTCAGGTTTGACCAGCGCGACCGATGCTTCCGCGATGCCCGAGGCCACCAGCGCGGCGGCGACGGCCTGCGCCCGGTTCTTTGACAATTCGGCATTGGCGGCGGCATTGCCCGAGGCGTCGTTATACCCGGAAACCGCGAGGCTGGTGCCCGGATTGGCGGCGAGGTAGTCTTTCAGGCCGGCGGCGGCATCCGGGAAGGCGGTCGCCAGCGCCACTTTGCCGGTGTCGAAATAGACTTTGACCACCGGTTTGCCGTCGCGCAGTTCGGACGTAACGCCTGCGCCGGCAGGGATAGTGACACTGCCTTCGGCTGGGGCCGTGGCGATAGCGACGGGCGCTGCAGTTTCAGTGCTGACCGCTGCGGCCTCGGTGGCCGAGCCAGCGGCGGCACCGCCATCGGCAGGCTGGCGGAAGAGCAGCCACCACAGCACGAACAGCGCCAGCACCGCGAGCAGCAGCCAGAGCAGCCAGCTCATGCCTGAATTGCCCTCTTCCTTGTCGCTGGCGCGGCCGCCGGTCAGTGTCTGGGCCGCGTTGCCGGTTGCCGATGCAAGGCCCGATCCGGCAGCGCCGAGTGCTGCTGCCGCGGTTCCTGCCGCGCCGACAACCGCAGCACCAGCAGCGCCAGCCGCATCGACCGCGGTTTCGCCAACCGCCTTGGCGCCAGAGATGGCACCCGATGCGACCGCACCTGCCGCGCCCACGACTGCGGCACCGGCATCGACCGCGGTTTCACCCACTGCCTTTGCGCCCGAGACCGCGCCGGCGGCTACGGCGCTTGCCGCGCCCAGCGCCGCGGCGCCAACCGCGCCAACTACGCCGCTGGAGCTTTCGGCTGCCTTTTCACTTCCACCAACGCTTGCCAGACTGGCGACAGGAGCAACTTTTGCGGCCTTGGCAGCAGGCGCTTTCTTGGCAGCAGGTGCCTTTTTGGCGACAGGGGCTTTCTTTGCCGCAGGAGCGGCAGCCTTTCTGGCTGAGGGAGCCGCTGCTTTTGTGGCTGCAGGAGCCGCTTGCTTCTTGGCTGCAGGTGCGGCGGCCTTCTTGGCTGCAGGTGCGGCGGCCTTTGCTGTCTTCGCGGGCTTGGCTGTTTTGGCTGCATCAGCCGCGGCGGGCTTTACTGCCTTGGGGGCTGCCATCGGAGCCGCCTTGGGAGCCTTCACAGCCTTGGCAGCGCCAACCAGCGCGAGCGCTGCGGCGCCTGCTGCTGCCTTGGGTGCCTTGGCCGGTTTGGCGGCAGCGGCGGGCTTGGCAGGCTTGGCCGGAACCTTCGCGGCTGCTGCTGCCGCCTTGGGCGCGGCTTTGGCGAACAACGAGAGCTTCTTGAAATTCTCGGCGAGCAGATAATAGACCGTTACCCGGTTCTTCGTGCGATCGGCTTTCATGCGTGTGCCCACGGCAGCAATCGCCTTGTCGAGCACGGCGTCGCTCTGGGTCAGGCCCAGTTTCTTCTTGAGGAAATTCTCGCGGACGCGGCCGGTTTCTTTGGCATCGCTGAATGCCACCAGCGCGGAATCGCGCTTCTGCAAGGCAATACCGCAATAGCGGACTATGCCCGCGATGATGGCATCGTCGGCATTCGGTGCATATTTCTTGACGTCAGCAGCCCAATCTTCGGCCATATTCTCGCTCCCTTTCGAACGCAGCAGTCCTCTAATGAACAGAAGATTCGCGTTGCTACCCTCATGCCAGCATAGCTGTTTGGCGATTGCGGGAAAGAGGAATTGTCACCGCCCCGTTTCGTCGTGGTGCAGGGCATAGATCTCATATCGAATCGCGCCGACGGTTGCCTCTCCAACCATGCGATAGTCGCGCTGCAAATGCACTTCGAGCAGCGCGCGTGAGGCGGGGCGGGTATCGTCATCGGGCTGAGTGCTCTTGATCACGACCGTCGGACGACTGGCGAAGATTTGATTGATCTCGCCGAGTTGATCGATCCCCAGCGCGTGCTCGTAGCGATAGAGCACAAGGTGCTCGGGAAAGGCGAAGCGCGTCGGCAGGCAGCTCTGCGTCAGCCAGTAGAGGATTGGCATCTCTTCGTTCACATAGAGACAGCCATTGCCAAGATACGGTTTGATCTTCGCGGCAAACTCTTCCACCTCGGCTGCGCCGCCATAGTGCAGGCGATCAGCCACGGCGCGGCCGAACCCGCCAACTATGCCCAGCCCCACGATCAGAGCAATGGCCATCCGCCAACGCACCAGCTGATGGATCGCCAGAGCGACAAGCAGGCTCAGCGGCAGCAGCAGTGGCAGAATATAGTGGTCGTAGTAGACCCCGAAAAGCAGGAATCCGGCAAAGCTGGCGCCTGCCCAGGCAAGTATCCAGGCTTCGGCCGGAGAGTCTCTGTGCCGCCGCCGCCAGACGATCCAAGTGCATATCCAGAACGGCGATAGCCCGATGTTGAGCCCGATCAGGCGAAGCACGGCATTGAGCGGCGAATTGATATCGCCGAAGATCGAGAGGAAATTGGCCTGGATGAAAGCTTCGCCATGGCCCAGAGCCACATAGGCAGCCCAAGCGGCGCCGGTTGGCGCAAGCGCACAGGCGATCCACATCAGAGCGCTGCCCGCGAGGCGCGCAAGGCCCCAGCCGCGCCGCCAGCCAGCCCAAAGCAGGGTGAGGCCGAAATAGATCCCATCAAAGACGGCTGAATACTTTATCTGCAGGGCGATGCCCGCCAGCAGCATGATTGCGCAGCCTTGCGGGCCGATGCGGCTCTTGCTGTCGCCAGCGACGATTGCCAGCAGCATTGCGGCTCCGGCGGCCATTGGCAGATTGAAGTACACCGGCGATTGTCCGCCGATGCCGGCGAATACGGTTAGCCAGGCGATATAGGCTGCACCCGCTGCGAGCGCTGCAGGGAACGATACCGGCCGCCGTGCCATGGCATAAACCAGCCAGCCGGTGAGCGCGGCGGAGGCTGTCGCCAATACCTGCGGTCCGATTACTGCATTGCCGAAAATAGATCCGGCGATTGCATAGATCAGGAACAGGCCGATCGGCTTGCGATCCCAGATATCAACATAAGGCAGGACCCCCTCGCGCAGGCGGTCGCCCACCAACTGGTAGAACTGCTCGTCGATGCTGATGACCGGATTGCCGAAAAGCCAGGCCCGCGTCGCCAGTGCGACCAGCGCCAGAATCAGCAGTGCCTTGAAACTTTCGCTTGCAGCAGGCAACCGCGAGACGGGACTAACGAACGGAGCCAGGCTCACGCCGCCTTCTTCATCTCCAATCGGTCCCAGATTTCAGATAGAGCCGAGGTCAGATCCAGCATCATGGCTTCGCTGTGCGCGGGCCCGGGGGTGAAGCGCAGGCGTTCGGTGCCGCGCGGCACGGTGGGATAGTTGATCGGCTGCACATAGACGCCGTATTCGGCGAGCAGGATGTCGCTGATCTGCTTGGCGCGCACCGGATCGCCGACCATCAGCGGCACGATGTGTGTGGTCGATGGCATTACCGGCAGACCGGCCTCGGCAAATTGGCGCTTGAGGAAAGTGGCGGCGGCCTGCTGGCCTTCGCGCTCCTCGCTGGAAGCCTTGAGATGGCGCACCGAAGCCAGCACACCGGCGACCAGCACGGGCGACAGGCTGGTGGTGAAGATGAAGCCCGGCGCGTAGGAGCGGATCACGTCGATGATCTTGGCGTCGGCAGCGATATAACCGCCCATCACGCCGAACGCCTTGCCCAGCGTGCCCTCGATGATGGTGATGCGGTGCGCGGCTTCTTCGCGGTCGCTGATGCCGCCGCCGCGCGGGCCATACATGCCCACCGCGTGGACTTCGTCGATATAGGTCAGCGCGTTGTACTTGTCAGCGAGATCGCAGATTGCGTGGATCGGCGCGACATCGCCGTCCATCGAATAGACGCTCTCGAAGG
>JANLSP010000204.1:0-1670 GCA_031362485.1 Novosphingobium sp. | reverse complement strand
GCGCCATGCGCCGCAAGGTTGGGCGATGCTGCAGGCGATCAAGCGGCAGGTTGACCCCCGAGGCCTGATGAACCCGGGGAGTCTTGGCCTGTGAGTGACATCCCGCCTTACGCCGCGGTCGCCATGCAGCTGACCGCACGCTCGCTTGAGCAGTGCGCCGATACAGCGGCAGCGCGGGCACAGATCCTCGCGCACATCGGCGAAGTCGAAGGCCAGATCAGGGGCGCAAAGATCTTCATCGAGCAGTTCCAGGGGCGCCCGCTGCGCCTCGCCGTGCTGCCCGAATATCTCTTCACCTCCTATCCCGGACGCATCGGCATCAGCGAATTCGCGAGCCTCGCCGCCTTTGCCGGCGATGGCCCGGAATACGCGGCGCTGGGCGGGTTGGCAGAGCGGCTGGGGCTGTTCCTCGCGGGCAATGCCTATGAGAGCGACGCGTTTTTCCCCGGCTTCTATTTCCAGACCAGCTTTCTGATCGATCCGGCGGGCGCAGTGGTGCTGCGCTATCGGCGGCTGCTGTCGATGTTCGCGCCAAGCCCGCATGATGTGTGGGACGCCTATCTCGACCGTTATGGCCTCGCCGGCGTGTTTCCGGTGGCGGACACCGAAATCGGGCGGATCGCGGCGATTGCCTCGGAAGAAATTCTCTACCCCGAAATCGCCCGCGCGCTCGCCTTTCGCGGGGCCGAACTGTTCATCCATTCCTCCAGCGAGATCGGCTCGCCGCTTGGCACTGCCAAGGACGTGGCCAAGCGCGCGCGAGCTTTTGAGAATATGGCCTATGTCGTCTCGGCCAACACCGCCGGAATTGCGGGCTGCGCGCTGCCTGTGGCAAGCGCGGACGGAGGCAGCCAGATCGTCGGGCCCAATGGCAAGCTTGTCGCCCAGTCGCTGAGCGGCGAGACGTTCACTGCCTTTGGCGAGATCGACATCGCCCATTTGCGCGGTTTGCGACGCGTGCCCGCCATGACCAACAGCCTCGCGCGCCAGCGCCCCGGCCTTTTCGTTCAGATCTATGCCGAAGCGCAGGGGCAGGATGCCAACGCCATGCTTGCCGCCGATGGCGCGCCGCAGGTTCCCGCACGCGACCACTTCCTGCGCGCTCAGCAGGCCGTGATCGAAAAACTGTCAAAGGCCGGAGTCATCTGATGCAGCACCGCAATGTTTCGGGCAAAATTCGCTACACCTCGATGAAGCCGGGGCGCGAGGGGCAGGAACGCGGGCGCGAGTGGTTCTCATTCTCGCACCACGCCGACGGTTCCACGATTATGCGCGCGACCTGCGAGATCGAGGAACCCGATCCGACCGTACTGCGCGATGTCACCTATCACCTCGGGCCCGGCATGGTGCCGCAGAACCTGCATGTTCACCTCACCATCGGCGACACGTTCATGGGTTCGGGCTGGCTGCGCCACGATGCCGACGCGGGGATCATCGAATGCGAGAGTTTCGGCCCGTCGATCGGCCGGTTGTCGCAGCGCCTCGCGACAAATGGCGCGTTCGACGGGTTCGGCACCCATCCGATCGTCGGCGATGGCTACCTGACCAAGCGCA
Organism: Novosphingobium sp.; assembly: GCA_031362485.1. Taxonomy (GTDB): domain Bacteria; phylum Pseudomonadota; class Alphaproteobacteria; order Sphingomonadales; family Sphingomonadaceae; genus Novosphingobium. Next base: position 116 of record JANLSP010000204.1, on the reverse strand, counting down.
TCGACCGTTCGCGCGGCCCCCACCGGCGCACGATCCGCTGTTTCGTGCCTTCCCCCGACCACCGTGGCGCCACCCCGCCGATGATCGCCGAAGTGCTGATGACGCTTGAATATGTT
>JANLSP010000197.1:0-4188 GCA_031362485.1 Novosphingobium sp. | reverse complement strand
CGATGACCGGGGCGGTGGTCGGCGTCCAGCCGTTCGGCGGGCTGGGGCTGTCGGGCACCGGGCCGAAAGCGGGCGGCCCGCACGCGCTCCACCGCTTTGCCACCGAGCGCACGATCACGGTCAATATCATGGCGCAGGGCGGAGATCCGGCGTTGATCAATCAGAGTTAGCTTGAATGGGCGAGCGGCAAGCCTGGTCTGGCCCACTGACGCGATACCAGCCGCCCTGTTCCACCCAATGTGACATAAGCGGTCATCAGGTCAGCGCCGCCAAACGCGATGTTGGTGGTGAAGCAATCGTCGGTCGCCACGAATTCGACCAGCCGGCCGTTGGGGTCAATAACGCTGATGCCGCAGGTGCCCGGTAGGCCAATGGTTGCCACACAGATATTGCCGCAGGCTTCAACCGCCAGACTGTCAAAAGCACTGACCCCGGGCGCGCTGTAAAGCAGGCGCCCGCTGGGGCCGCGCAGACCCGGCTTCAGCGCTACTTCGCCCGGCGCAGCGATATCAAAAGCCCAGAGCCGCGCGCTGGGGGTTTCGCTGACATAGAGCGTCCCGCCATCAGGCGAGATGCCAATTCCGTTTGGCCCGTCGAGCGGGAAAATGACTTCGCGGCATTCTGACCCGTCAGCGCGGGCATAGAATACCCCTGTGACGCGCTTCTGCCGCCCGTCCCCCTTGCCATTATCGGTGAACCAGAAGCCGCCGTGTGCGTCGAACACCAGATCGTTCGGCCCCCAAAGCGGCACTTCGCCCGCACCTGTGCACAGCGTTTCGACCCTGCCCGTCGCCGGATCGATGCGTTGAATCGAGCCGCCCGGATAGTCTTCGGGGATACCGTGCGGCAGCCGCATACCGTTCCATGTCCGCCACCGGCAGCCGCCGTTCTGGCAGGCATAGAGCATACCGTTCGGACCCATCGCGAGGCCATTGGGGCCACCGCCGGGGTTTGCGGCCATTTCCTTGCCTCCATCGGGGTAAACGCGGGTGATCTGCCCACGCTCGATCTCGACCAACAGCACCGAGCCATCGGCGCACCACACCGGGCCTTCGGGAAAGCCGAGACCCGCCGCCAAAACTGTCCAGTTCATCATGCACCTCCTCTTTTGCAAGGCCTTGCAAAAATTCTTTGCCTTGTTACCCCGCCCTTGTCTATGGTGTGGTGACGATGATGATCATTTCGGGGCACTCAGAACAATGAACGGCGCATCCAGCCTCTTGCCGCGTCAAGCCAGTGAGATTCCGCTCGGCTGTCGGGTTGCGGTCTATCTGCTCGGCACGGCGCTTTGGTTCGTCCTGCCTGGACCCCTTGATCGAAATGCGCCCGGCGCGGCTGCGCTCGCGACAATGTGAAACGGAGCGACGATGAAAGACACGATCACTTCCCTCCCGTTCACCGTTCCGCCGCGGCCTGCCGCGCGCCGCATCCGCAAAGTCGACGTTGCGGCTCCGTTGCCGACCGCACAGACCCAGCCGATGGCCGGTTTCGAGCCGCGCTTCAGCGACATCGTCGACTACATCGTGCGGATCACCGACGAGATCTGGACCGACCGAGCGATAGGCTACATCCGCGATACCTATGACCACAGCTGTACGGTGTATTCGAGCTACGGCGTGGTTCGCAGTGCGGAAGCGGTGGTTAAATCCACCATCGCCGGGATTGCCGCCGTGCCCGATGGCGACACCAACCACCTTAATGTCGCCTGGAGCGGAGACGAGGACCAGGGCTTCTACACCGCGCACCTGGGCTTCGGCGGCGGGGTCAATCGGGTGGCGACCGCCTTCGGCCCGGCGACCGGGCGGCGCTATACAAACCGTTTTGCCGCTGACTGCATCAGCCGCGCCAACAAGATTCACACCGAATGGCTGGTGCGCGATACCGGCGCCTGCGTGCGCCAGCTCGGCTACGATCTCGACGATGCCGGGCGCGCAATGGCCGAGATTCCCGTGGGCGAGGCCTATCTCCAGACCCCTGGCCACGATATGCTGCCGGGGCCGGTCTGCGCGGCGGGATCGATGGAAGCCTGGGCGCAGGCCTTGTTCGACGGGGTGTGGAACGACCGGCGGCTTGATCGGCTGGCGCAGTTCTATTCGCCGGACGTCATCACCCATTCCGGCGGCGGGCGCACCTTGCAGGGGCTTAATGCCCTGTCGACGCTGATCGTCCAGATCCTTGCCAGCATTCCAGATGGCAAGCTCGAGATCGGGCATGTCTGCTGGTCAGAGGAAAACGACGGGGTAATCGTCGCGGTACGCTGGACCCTGACCGGGTCGAGCGCGCGCGGCGGCTTGCTGGGCAACCAGTGGCCGGTGGGGCGGCAGGTGTTCATGATGGGCAGCTCGCACCTGCGGCTCGACGGGCCGTTGATTGTCGAGGAGTGGACGGTGTTCGATGAAGTTGCAGTGCTCGCCATGGCCTATCGCGACTGAGCGCCGCACGCCTGAGCCCGAGTGCGCGCCTTGATGCCGCCTCGAGCGATCTCGAGCTGGTCGAGGCGGCACTGGCCTTGCACCAAGGCTGGCTCGATCTGGCCCAACAGGGCCTGCGCGGGCATTTGCGTGCCGACCCGACCCCTCCCCGTGATTATCGCAAGAACAGGAGGGCTGGCGCAATACCAGCCCTCTTTTTGTCACACACCCAGTCCGTTCAGCTTCTTCATCCGTCCGAGCACGTCGAGGCCCTGCATGTTGAGCCAGTGCAGCATGTCGATGAAGATCCAGTTTTCCGCCAGCTTGCCGTCCCTCGCGCGATACATGTCGACCACCCGCATGTCAGCGAGGCAGGGACCGCCGGTCATGCCCATGAAGTTGCCCGAATTGCGCAGCGTGAGATTGGCCCAGCCGAAAAAGCCGCCAAAGTCGCCTTCGGCCAAGCGCGCGATATGGCCGTTAAAGGTGCGCTCTGCCCACAGGGCCTCGCCGAACGGCTCGCTGTGCTGCTTGATATAGCGTTCGATGGTATAGCTCGCGCCGATCCCGGCGGGCCCCCACCAGATCATGTCGTCGTGCCATGCCCGTGCAAGCCGTTCGGCCTCGCTGATCCCATCGGTGCTGGCAGACGGATTGCTCATCATGGCATTGATCGCCGCCAACGTAGCGACGCCCCGTGCCGGGTCAGACGGGCCGTAGAGCAGGCCGTCGTGTGTAGCCGGACCAGGCTGGACGAGGTGCGCCCCGGTCTGAGGCGGCAGCGGCCATTGCCCCGCCTGCATCATCAGATGGAGGATGTCGAAATGCATACAGGTCTCGACAATCCGCTCGTCGACCACATGATTGAACTCAACGAAGCGCAACATGGCGATCTTGGACGTGGGATGGATGCCCAGCCAGGGTGCATCGAAATTGGCCATCAGATGGCCCATCTGGATGACCCATCGGCCCTTGAAACCGTCGATTTCGTTAAGCCCGGCTATGAATATATCGGGCCGCCGCTGGATGCGGGGCATTGCCGTCATAAACGGAATCCAGAACTCGCGTGCGACAGCTTCCGGCCCGTGTTGCTCGTGGAACGGATGCATGCCTCGCCAGTGCCAGTCAGGCGAGACATGGCGTTTGAGCACTTCCTCGATGTTATCCGGCCCGGCCTTGGCTATATCCGCGTAATAGCGGCGGACCAGGTCTTTCTCGGCTTGAAAATCGGTCATGTAGGCTGTCACTTTCGCGTGTTGCATAGAAAGACTCTACTTGCACTCGAGTGCAAGCGGTTGCAATAGTCTTTTGCGCCAACCAGCCGGAGTCCTCCATGACCGATCAGCACGCCCTGCCATTCACCCTGCCCGAGCGGCCGGAAGTCACCCGGATCCGCAAGCGCGATACGCGGAAAATTGCCATGCCCGGCCCAACCCGCACCCAGCCGATGCAAGGCTTCGAGGACGATTTTACCGATATCGTCGACTACATCATCCGCATCACCACTCAGATATGGCCCGAGCGGCAGGTTGGCCGGATCTATGACACCTACGATCCGCATTGCGTGGTGTACAACGCCACCGGCACCGTGCGTTCCGTCGAGGAAGTGGTCGCAGCAACGACGGCCTCGATCCATGCCGCGCCAGACGGCGAATCGCACCATCTCAATGTCGCCTGGAGCGGCGACGAGGATGAAGGCTTCTACACCTCGCACCTCGGCTACAGCCTGTCGACCAACACCGGCGATACCATTTATGGCCCCGCCACCGGCCGCCGC
>JANLSP010000196.1:0-6273 GCA_031362485.1 Novosphingobium sp. | reverse complement strand
GGAGCAAATATCGTTCCGTCCAATCTTACGGCCCGCAACGATAGGGCGATCTTTCCTGTGGTTTGGAAGCCTCAGTTCAGATGGTTGAACGCCAGAGACCATCGACACCCCTCGCAATATCACTCCAGTTCCGGGTTCGTTTGGTCGATGACACCTATAATCAGGATTGAATGTCCGCAGAAGCTCGTGCGCAATTTGCCTCATAGTTGCAGGGACATTATCTTCTGCGGGCACCACACGGCCCGCCACATCAACGGTCGTCCAGCCCTGCGCATTGTTTTTGCGTAAGTTATTGTACGCTTCGTCGATCTTATGGTCGACGTGGGCTCCGCCCTCTTTATTTGCCAAGCTAAGCACGATATCACGTCGTGAGAATTCGTTCCTCCGCGCATCAACGAGAACGATGCCGTTCCACCACGTCTCGAAGTCGGTCTCCCTTGGCTCAAGCACATCGTCGAGATGAGGCTTGGGTTTTGCACCCATGCTGCCGAGATGAATTTGCACCAATGACGAGTGGCTGACGAGACTGGCATCGTCGTAAGGTTCTGCACTGTCAAAAAACTGAATGCCCTTCCTATTTGTCAACATCATAAGCGAAGTTGAATTCTTCGTGTCGTAGACCAGCACCCTGACTGAGACCGCAAGGCGTTTTATTTCGCCTTCGAATCCGGTGTCAAAAGCGGCACAAGATGCTTTTAGGAAAGATATTTGCTCGTCAAAAAACTCAGCCAACTCCTCGGCACTTCGAACTACATCAGCCATCCTCTTTCTCCCGCTTGCCGGTTAAGTAAGGGTTGGCGGCCTCAATGGAAAGGCAATTACATGGTATTTATTTAGATAAGTTGGGTATTACGGTGCCACGTGCAATAACCCTTAATTCCCCGCTTTCCTACACACTCCCACCCATGCCATTCTCCGCCAATCCGGCCCCACGCCGGCGCTCCCTTCGACAGGCTCAGGACAGGCTTTGATTTGTGAAGCCCCCTCAACCGAACCCGTGCCCCCCAAGGCGCGGGTTTTGCCGCATCTGGGCCGCCGAAACCTTTCGGTGAAACCTTAGTTTGCCATGCGCGATTTGGACAAGACGACAAAGACAGGAAGTTTGCCAATGTTAACCGGTTGATTTTATAGATTATATCAATCTGCAATAATCGGACCCTGCAAAGCCCCTCCCCGTTCTTCGACAGGCTCAGGAAGAACGGAGGGAGGGGTTGGGGTGGGGGAGCGAGGAGGCAAGGCCTCGCGTCAATGCTGGCGTTGAACCCCCTCCCCCGGCCCCTCCCCACCGGGGAGGGGAGCGCAGTCGCCTTCCCCGCGGGTTGGCATCAATCAAAGGTCGATCCCGGAACTTCAGGCGAAGGCCCCGCCAGCGGCCAATCATGGCCGTGCGAAGGGCGCGCGGCTCAGTCGAGCGGCACGAACCGCAAGGGCAGCCCGTCCTTTGGACGCGGGATCGGCCAGGGTTGCCATTCGCCGCCGCTGCCCTCGGCCAGTTCGATCCGGTAGCGGCGCAGCAGCTCCACCATCAGGATGCGGATCTGCATCGTGGCAAAATGCAGTCCCAGGCACATATGCGCGCCACCGCCAAACGGCACCCAGGCATATTTGTGCCGTCCGCGAACTTGATCAGGCGCAAAGCGCATAGGGTCGAATTTCCCGGGCTCGGGCCAGATGTCGGGCATCATATGGGTATAGGCGACGGCGATGCTGCAATTCGCCCCCGCCGGGATGTGATAGCCGCCAAATGCAAACGGCTTCAGCGCCCGCCGCGGCAGGGACGGCACCGGCGGGATCAGCCGCAGCGCCTCCTTGAACGCGTAGTCAGTCAACTCAAGCCGGTCGAGCTGGCCACAGGCAAGCCCTGCATCATCGTTCAGCCCCAGCGCGTCGATTTCGGCGCGCAGCTTTTCCTGCCACTCGGGGTTCCGGCCGAGCAGCATCACCAGGCTCGTTGCCGACGAGGTGATCGTGTCGTGCGCGGCCATCATCAGGAAATTCATATGATCCGCGATTGCCATGTCGGACAGCGGCTCTCCCTCGTCATCGGTGGCGCGGCAGAATTGCGAGAAGAAATCCTGGCCATCACCCTGGCGGCGCCTGGGGATTTCGCGCAGGAAGAAATCGACCAGATACTGGCGCGCCTTTACGCCCTTTGCCATCAGTGTGCCGGGCAGTGGGATACGGATCGGCGCAACGCTTGCCTGCACCTCATCAACAAACGCCTGGTTGATCCTGGTCGCTTCGGGCCCGAGGTCCATCCCCAAAAAGCTCTCCGCCGCCAGATCGAGCGTCAGTTCCTTGATGGCATCATAGAATTTGATCGGCCGGTTGCCCCAGCTGCTCACCTGGCGCGAAATGCCCTTCGTCAGCGCCTGGGCATAATGGCGCATTGGCTCGGGCTTGAACGCAACCGCCATCACCTTGCGATCGGCGCGATGTTTTTCGAAATCCATCAGCATCAGCCCGCGCGGAAACAGCAGGTTGAGCAACGGGCCCCAGCCCTGTTCGGACGAAAAAACCTTGTCGCGATCGAACAGCAGCAGCTCATTCGCGTCAGGGCCAACCATGGTCACCTGCGGCCCGCCAAACGCATTATTGCGGAACACCGGGCCATAGGCTGCGATCATCCGGCGCGCGAACCCGCCCGGATCGCGGAGCATGCGAAACGTGTTGCCGACCAGCGGCAGTCCATCTTCGCCCGGAATGTTGCAAATCGCTGATTGCGGTATCCGGGGTAGCCAGTGCGGATTGGCTTTGAAGGTGTGGGCGAGCGCCATGGGGATCTCCGGGATCATTACTTACACCGGTATAAGTAAGCGACGGGCAAAAGACTAGGGGCCAGGCACGCTTTGCCTTCGCCTCGCCCACAGCCTGCCCTCCACTCTCCCCGCTTTCCTACACACGCCCACCCATGCCACACTCCACCCCCCCGGCCCCCAAAGGCGCGGGTTTTGCCGCATCTGGGCCACTGCAAAGTTTCGATGAAACATTAGTTTGCGACGGCCGATTTGTGCAAAGATAACAAAGATAAGAAGTTCGCCAATGTGAACCAATTGGTTTTGCAGCCTAATCGAACGTCGATCCCAGAACTTCAGGCGAAGGCCCAGCCAACTGCCGGTGGATCGCCGCGAGGATCGCGGTGAGCAGCACGCTCGCCGCCGCGCCGACCACTCCGGAGAACACGCCGCCGATCAGCAGCGAGACCTTGCCCTGCCCGGCGATTGCCACAGCCAGCGCCATGGTGATCATCGTCACCACCATGATGATGACGAAATAGACCACGCCCAGCAGCAGGAAGAACGCAAGCAGCCGCAAGCTGTTGCCCTTGGTCAGCCGCCATGAGCGCGTCAGCGCAGTGACCGGGTTGAACACCCGTTCAATCACCACCACCGGCAGGATCAGCGAGCACTTGACCATGGCATAGACGACTCCGACGATCAGCGCGATAATCGCCAGTGCAACAATGGCGCCCAGCCCGCTGATCTTCGCCAGCCCCGCTCCCACCACGGCAAGCAGCAGCACGGCGCCCATATAGCCGGCAAAGAACAGCAGCGCCGCCCCGAGCACGGTCGGCAGCGCACGGATCGCCAGGCGCAGCGCCTCGCCCACTGTCGGCCTTGACCGGTCAGTCAGCAGCGCCAGCAGCGCCAGATAGCCAACTGTCTGCAGGGCGAACGAAATCAGGCCGAAAGCCATCATCGGCCCGCTCATGCTATCAAGAATCTTTTCTGCCCCGGCCCGGTTGGAGAGGTTGGCCAACAAGTCCGCCTGATAATCGCTAAGAAAGATCACCGAGATGAGGCCCGGAAGCAGGAAAAACACCCCCGCCAACGCAGCGAGCACTTCGCGGTTGGCCGAAACCAGTTGGGTCGCTTCGCGCCAGGCGCTGTTGCTGTCGAACCGCATTGCATGCTCCTGTAAGCCGGAAGGCTTGATAACCACAGCGAAAGCCGCCACGCAACGCCCATGACCGCCAGCCTGCCTGATACCATCGAACTGCGTCAGGAAAGCGCACCGGTGCCCTATCGCGAGGCGCTGGATGCCATGTCGGCGCGCAACGCGGCGATCGGCGAAGGCCGCGCGGACGAACTGATCTGGCTGCTGGAACACCCCTCGGTCTATACCGCCGGCACCAGCGCGGCGGCGGGCGAACTGCTCGATCCGCGTTTCGAGGTCGTCGCGGCGGGGCGCGGCGGGCGCTATACCTACCACGGGCCGGGCCAGCGGGTCTGCTATGTGCTGCTCGATCTGAAGACCCGGGCGCGCGATGTGCGCGGCTTTGTCCATGCGATGGAAGGCTGGATGATCGGCGCGCTGGCAAATCTTGGCGTCGAGAGCTTCCGGCGCGAGGGCCGCATCGGCATCTGGACCACAGACATCGATGGCCGCGAGGCGAAGATCGGCGCCATCGGTGTGCGCATTCGCCGCTGGGTGACGATGCACGGCTTTTCGGTCAATCTCTCGCCCGATCTGTCGCACTTTTCCGGGATCGTGCCCTGCGGCATTGAGGAATTTGGCGTCACCAGCCTGGCGCGGCTCGGGCTGACGGTTGATTCTGCCGCATGGGACCGGCTAGTGCTGGCCCGCGCCGGCGAATTCCTCGCCGCGCTGGAGCGCCCTTGCGGTGCGGAGGCTGGCTGTGAAGTTTGAACTGCGCTCGATTGTCGCGGCTGCCGCAATGGTTCTCGCGCTTGGCGCCTGCCAGGCCGAGAAAAAGCCGGCCTCCCCGGGTACGGCAGGGGGCGAAGTGCTGTCCGGCTCGGCCAGCGACGCCATGCTTCCGCTCGACTCATTGCGCTCGCAGCCGCCGCTCGCGCCCAGGCCCAGCGGTGGTGCCAGTACACCTGGGCCGAAGGCCCGGCCCGGTGCAACCGAAGCGGCCGAGCAAGAGCCTGCCGAAGAAGCAGCCGCACCGGCTGAACCTGCCGAGCCAGCCGCCGCGCAATAAGCAGGTGCGCTCAGGCGGGCCGCATTATCCGCAGCGGCGGCACCCCGTTCCCGCGCGGATCACCAGTGCCGAGGATCTGCTTGGCAAATTTGAGCTGCGGCTGATCGATGCGGCGGCGGTCAATCGGCGACATATCGGCCTCCATCCCGCCGTCCACTGCAGCAACGATTCGGCGGGCAGCATCAAGCTCGGCTTCCGAAGGCGTAAAGGCGGCGTTGATCTCCGCGATCTGCGCCGGGTGGCTGGCAAACATGCCGGTGAAACCATCGGCGCGTGCCGATTTCGCCGCCAGCTTCAGGCCTTTGATATCGTCGACATCGTCATGCATGGTCTCAATCGGCATGACACCGCAGGCATGGGCGACGAGCAGCACTTGCGCACGCACGAAGCGGAACGGTTCGGTCCAGCCGCCGCGCACTTCATGATGGCGGGTCGCATCAATTGCCGTGCCAAGGCCCGCGGGGTCCCAGGTCAGGCCTGCAAGGCGCGGAATGGCGATGTCGGCGTAGGCACTGATCCCAAGTGCCGCTCGCGGCGTGTCGCCCGCCTGAGGCAGTATTCTGGTTGATCCGGGGGTCAGCTGGTTGACCTGCTCCAGCTCATAAAGTTCGGCAGCCAGTTGGCGCAGCGCCTCCGGCCCTTGCGAGCCGGGCAGGATGATGCCTTCGGGCGCGCCGCGCATAACTGCGACCAGATCTTCGCGCCACATGCGGCTATTGAGCGGATTGATCCTCACCCAGCGCGCCATCGGCGCCTGTTCCAGCACTTGCCGGCGATGCGCGGAAAGCCACTCGCCCGCCAGCGCGCGCGCCGCAGACTTCGCATCGGCAGGCACGGTCTCATCGAGATCGACGACCACGACATCGGCCCCCATGGCCATGGCCTTGCCGAGCTTCTTCTCGTTGTCACCGGGCACGAGCAGCCAGGAACGATAACGCATGATGCAGATCCCCATCAGCAGTTGCAAAGACCCGCAGCAGGCCTGCAGATTCCTTTGTGGGGGAGTATGCCGGGAGTTTATGAACAAAAGGTAGGCGGGTGGGGGGCTGAGTTTTGAGCGGGTTGGGAAGTGAACGACACCTCCGCTCCCCAAACCCGTTCATCCTGAGCTTGTCGAAGGACTGCTCTTTTCTTCGTGCCCCACGCCCGACTGCAAGAACAAGAACGGCCCTTCGACAAGCTCAGGGCGAGCGGGGCTGGGCTACTGAAATTTCCGTTTTTTGAACGCCAGAACATCCGCCTTGGACAGCTTGAACCATTCGCCATTCATGCGGCGGTCGGCGAAGCGGCGATGCCAATAGGCTTCGATGCCGGGCGGATCGTCG
>JANLSP010000185.1:0-2161 GCA_031362485.1 Novosphingobium sp. | reverse complement strand
TGGTTGATGACGCCCTATTTCGGGGCGATCCTGTGGGGTCTGGTCGCGGCTATCGTGTTTGGTCCGGTCTATCGCTGGATAACGGCGAGCCTGGGCGGGCGAAAAGGGCTGGCGGCGGGTCTGACGCTGGTGCTGATACTGGCACTGGTGATTCTTCCCGCGATCCTGCTGGGGGTCAGTCTGGTGCAGGAAGCGGCCGGGCTATATGCTCAGGTCCAGAGCGGAAAAATCGATTTTTCGAAAATTTTAGGCAATGTGACGAGTGCTTTGCCGCCATCTCTTGCCACTATGGCTGAGCAGTATGATCTTCTCGATGGCGATCGCCTGCGTGACCTGATCGGGACTGGCCTGGGCAACGGTTTGCGCAGTGTTGCCACCCAGGCGCTGACCGTAGGGCAAGGGGCGCTATCTTTCCTCGCTGCGCTTGGCGTCATGCTATATCTGACCTTCTTCCTGCTGCGCGACGGCGAAACGCTGGGCGAGCGGGTGCTGCATGCCCTGCCGTTCCATTCCGATCTGCGCGACGGCCTGATCGACAAGTTCCTCCGCGTGGTGCGAGCTACAATGAAAGGGACTGTGCTGGTCGCGGTGTTGCAGGGATTCGTCGGGGGCGTGATCTTCTGGTTTCTGGGTGTTGAACCGGCTTTGCTCTGGGGCCTTTTGATGGGCTTTTTCTCGCTCGTCCCGGCAGTGGGGACGGGGATGATCTGGGTGCCCGTTGCGCTTTATCTGTTGCTCACTGGGTCGGTCTGGGAAGGTTCCGTTCTGGTGTTTTGCGGGCTGTTTGTCATCGGTATGATCGACAACCTGCTGCGGCCCATTCTGGTGGGGCACGACACCAAGCTGCCCGATTTCGTGGTGCTGATCGCCACAGTTGCGGGGCTTGAGCTGTTTGGCCTGTCCGGCTTTATCGTCGGCCCGATCATCGCCGCGTTGTTCATCGCGGTTTGGGAGATTGTCACTGAACTGCGCGATGCGGGCGCTATCAGCCCTGACACGCGCGCCATTTCCAAGGAGTAGATGCCATGTCGAACAACCCCTGGTCCCATGCCCGCAATGCCGGGATTGCAGATGATATCGATTTCGAGATCAAGGGGCAGGAGCTCCAGTTCCTCGAGATCGAGCTCGATCCGGGCGAAAGCGCGGTGGCCGAGGCCGGCGCGATGGTGTGGAAGGATGCCAGCGTCGCCATGACCACAGTGTTCGGCGATGGGCGCGCCGCCGAGGGCGGCTTCATGGGCAAGCTGCTGGGCGCGGGCAAACGGCTGGTAACTGGCGAAAGCCTGTTCACCACCGTGTTCACCCAGCAGGGCCAGGGCAAGGCGCGGGTGGCATTCTCAGCGCCGGTGCCGGGCGCGATCCTGCCGATCAAGCTGTCCGACATGGGGGGCACGCTGATTTGCCAGAAGGACAGCTTCCTCGCCGCCGCCAAGGGCGTTTCGATCGGCGTGCAGTTCCAGCGCAAGATGCTCACCAGCCTGTTCGGCGGCGAGGGCTTCATCTTGCAGAAGCTGGAGGGCGATGGCTGGGTCTTCGTCCAGATGGGCGGCACGATCGTCGAGCGCACGCTGGCTTCGGGCGAAGAAATCCATATCGATACCGGCTGCCTTGCCGCTTACACGCCGACGGTCGATTTCGACATCATGACGGCAGGCGGGGTCAAGAGCATGCTGTTTGGCGGCGAAGGCATGTTCTTTGCGCGGCTTCGCGGGCCGGGCAAGGTGTGGATTCAGTCGCTGCCGTTCGCGCGGCTTGCCGGCCGCATGATGGCGGCAGCCGGCAGCAGGGGTGGGCAGAACCGGGGCGAGGGTTCGCTGCTCGGCGGGCTCGGTAATCTGCTCGACGGCGATTAACCCGCGCCGAGCCGCCGCAGCAGCCGCCAGCCATAGGCCTTGGCGAGGTTGCGCGCGGGCCAGCGGCCCGGCTGGCGCGGTTTGAGGCCGATCCGGCGCAAGGTGGCGTTGAACGCGCGGGCATCCGATTCCGAGGCGCTCCATTCCGAACGCCAGGTGATCGACAGCGAAATCGACAGCTCGGGGCCGTTCTTGACCCAGTGCGGCATTTTGACCGGAACATAGAGCGCGTCGCCGGCGGTCAGCGGGTGGGGCGCGCCGCGCGCGGCGAATTCGTCGCTCCAGTCCAGGTTGCGGTGGTGCGCGCC
>JANLSP010000175.1:0-1755 GCA_031362485.1 Novosphingobium sp. | reverse complement strand
CGACCATCATCGAGAATCTGCAGCATCGTGTTGAAAACATCGGGGTGACCCTTCTCGATTTCGTCGAAAAGAACCACCGAATAGGGACGGCGGCGCACATGTTCGGTCAACTGCCCGCCCTCGTCATAACCGACATAGCCCGGAGGCGCGCCGATCAGGCGGGAGACAGAGTGCTTTTCCATGAATTCGCTCATGTCGATGCGCACCATCGCGCTGTCATCATCAAACAGGAAACCCGCCAGCGCCTTGGTCAGTTCGGTCTTGCCGACGCCGGTCGGGCCGAGGAACAGGAATGAGCCCAAGGGCCGGTTGGGGTCTTGCAAGCCCGCACGTGCGCGCCGCACGGCTTTGGAGACCGCCACGACAGCGTCCTTCTGGCCGATCACCCGCTTGCCAAGAGTTTCTTCCATCGCCAGCAGCTTTTCGCGCTCGCCGGTGAGCATGCGTTCGACCGGAATTCCGGTCCATTTCGCCACGACTGCGGCTATATCCTCAGCCGTCACTTCCTCGCGCAGCAGCGCATTCTCCGCTTGGCCGCCTGCCTCGGCGAGGCTCTTTTCCAGCTCGGGAATGCGGCCATAGGTCAGCTGCCCGGCCTTGTCGTAGTCGCCGTTCCTTTGGGCTTGTTCCAGTTCGACCCTTGCGGCATCAAGTTGCGCCTTAATGTCGCCCTCCGCCGCAATCTTGTCACGCTCATTCTGCCAGCGGGTGGTCAGCGCGGCGGACTGTTCTTCCAGGCCCGCCAGTTCCTCGCGCAGCGCATCGAGCCGGTCTTTCGACGGCTGATCGGTCTCGCGGCCCAGCGCCATTTCCTCGATCTTGAGCTGGATAATCCGCCGGTCGAGCACCTCGATTTCTTCGGGCTTGCTCTCCACTTCCATGCGGATGCGGCTGGCGGCTTCGTCCATCAGGTCGATGGCCTTGTCGGGAAGGAAGCGGTCGGCGATGTAGCGGTTGGAGAGCGTCGCGGCGGCCACGATGGCTCCGTCAGTGATGCGCACGCCGTGGTGCAGCTCATAGCGGTCCTTGAGCCCGCGCAGGATCGAGATGGTGTCCTCCACCGTCGGCTCGCCGACGAACACCGGCTGGAAACGCCGCTGAAGCGCCGCGTCTTTCTCGACATGCTTCTGGTATTCATCCAGCGTGGTCGCGCCGATGCAGTGCAGCTCGCCGCGCGCCAGCGCAGGCTTCAGCAGGTTGGAGGCATCCATCGAGCCTTCCGATGCGCCTGCGCCGATCAGCGTGTGCATCTCGTCGATGAACAGGATGATCTCGCCTTCCGCGCCTTTGACCTCATCGAGCACTGATTTCAGCCGCTCTTCGAACTCGCCGCGATATTTCGCGCCGGCGATCAGGCTGCCCATGTCGAGCGACATCAGGCGGCGATCCTTCAGGCTATCGGGTACGTCGCCATTGGCGATGCGCAGCGCCAGGCCTTCGGCGATGGCCGTCTTGCCGACGCCGGGCTCGCCGATCAGCACCGGGTTGTTCTTGGTGCGGCGCGCGAGAATCTGGATCGTGCGGCGGATTTCCTCGTCGCGCCCGATGACGGGATCGAGCTTGCCGTCCCGCGCGGCCTGGGTCAGGTCGCGGGCATATTTCTTCATCGCCTCATAGGCGTTTTCGGCCGAGGCGGAATCGGCCGTGCGCCCACCGCGCAGGGCGGTTATCGCCGCTTCCAAAGCTTGCGGTGTGACATTGGCGGCTTTCAGCGCCTGCCCTGCCGCCGTGGTCGAAGCCAGCGCCAGCGCCACC
>JANLSP010000161.1:0-4012 GCA_031362485.1 Novosphingobium sp. | reverse complement strand
ACCGCGAGGTTGAAGCCCAGGTTTCGGTGCTGGTCGCATTGGTCGAACCGGCAGTTCTGCTGCTTATGGGCGGACTTGTGCTGTTGATGGTCATGGCCATTTTGATGCCAATAATCGGGCTGAATGACCTCGCGATCAGTTAGCACCAAACCCCCGCTTACTTGATTACCGTATCATAGCGCTGGCCTGCCAGCACGGGTGCCATCCGGACCGCCTGTGCGCTTGGCCAAATGCTCAGCGCTCCTTCGGGAGTCAGACGCAGTTCGACCAGGCTCTGCTTAGCTGCCGCCGTAGTCAGCGCGCCGCTGGTCCCCCTCGCGCTGGGGGCGAGTCTTCCATTCAGCGCGGGAACGTCAATCACCGGGCCTGGGATCGCCTTGGCGCTACACCGCGACGGCGAAACGCGTAGGCTGCCTTCGCCGCCCTGTTGCCGTCCACCAAGCCGCAATGTCTTGATCCGCACATCGGCCACGAACGTGCAATTGATCGGCAGGTTCGGCGCCAGAACGCGGAGCATTTGGGCATCGGCCTGGCCCGAAACCTGCTCGAACTGCATCGTCGCGCCGCGCTTCATTATGCTCCCGGCCAGATCGGTCGCTCCGCCGGTCAGACGCCAGTCGGCCGCGAAGCCTAGCTGCGTCAGGGAGGCCAACGGGGCAAACTGCCATTCGGCGCGCATGGTTGAGGCAAACACTGCTTCGCCGTTCCAGATCGTTCCGCCGACCTTCAAATTATCGTGCTCATTGACAACCAGCCGCGCCGGAATGAATGCGACCATTCCAACCAAATATGCTAGCAAGCCAACAAGGGCGAATATAGCTGTGCGCCGGTTGCGCCAGCGGCTGAATGAAGGAGGCCCGATAGGTGCAGATGGATCGGCGCTGGCTGCTGCAATCTTTGCCGTCATTCCTGGCTGCATCATCATTTCCGTATTTGACCGAACCTGCGCGCGCGGCTGCGGCGCAGGACAGTGCCGCGCTGCTGATTCCCAAGTCGGGAGCCAGTGCGGCGCTGGGCCGTAGCATGGAACGGGCCGCCCTGCTTGCGCAAGGGGTAACTCCGGGAAAGAATCTGATCGTCATCGATTCAGGCGATACCGCCACCAGCGCAGCCCTCGCCGCACGTGCCGCTCGAAAAGCAGGGGTGAAAGTTGTGATGGGCCCGGTGTTCACCGCGCAAGTCAGATCGGTGCTGGCGGTGGTCGGCCCGTCGGTGCCGGTGCTGACGTTCAGCAACGATGCCACTCTGCTCGATAGCGGAGCGTTTCTGCTGGGTCTCACTGCACAACAAAGCGTCGCCAGCGTGCTAAGTTATGCTGCCGGCCGCGGCGTGCGCCGGGTGGCAGTTGGCGGTGCGGCTGAGGGCTGGGGCGGACAGGTCAGAGCTGCAGTCGCTCAAAACGCAGCCGCATTGGGGCTGATCGCCGATGCCTGGCCAACTAATATCGGCAGCGTCTTGCCCGGCGTGTCGGGAACAGCGGGTGACGGATTGCCCGATGCCGTGCTGATGCCGAGCCTGGCCGAGGCCATTGCCATCGCGCCTTTGCTCAAAGTGCAAGGTATCCAGCTGCTGGGTGCATTTCAGGGTCTGAACCCGGATGGCAATTCCTTGCAGGCACTCGAAGGTGCTTGGCTCTCTGCGCCCGATCCAGTGCGTTATGCCCGTTTCGCCGATGCTTTCGAGGGCCGCAATGGCGCGTGGCCGGGCATCATCACTGCATTGGCTTATGACGCCGCCGGGATCACGGCACAGCTGCGCCGCAGTGGCGGGATGGACCGTTCGGCCCTACTTGTCGGCAGCGGCTTTACCGCCGTCTGCGGCGATGTGCGCTTTCGCGAAAATGGCAGCGCGACGCGCAGCCTGGCGATCCTGGCGGTGATCGATGCTGCATTGCGGACTGTGGCCGCACCGACTGCGCGATGAACCAGGCTGAAGGGCAGGATCGAAGCGTCGCGGGTGAGTCTGGTTTTACGCTGATCGAACTGATGATCTCGCTGGCCCTGTTTGCCTTGATATCGCTTGCCGGGGTGCGGATGGTCGAATCGATTGCAGGCATCAGCGAACGCACCGCCGGCCGCGCCGACCGCCTGGGCGAACTGCAACGTGCGCTGTTTCTGATCACGGCCGATCTTGAACAGGCACAGGCAGTCCCCCGGCGCGAAGGGATGCGCACAATCTTGATGCGTGCCAGCGCCGCTGGTCCTCAACCTGTGGCCTACAGCCTGCGCAACAATACATTATTTCGCGCTGCAGGCGGCAACGATCAGGCAATCGTCGGCGACGTTGCGGCGGCGCGCTGGCGGTTTCTTACAAAGGATGGTTGGGTCGACCAGCTGAGCGACGCCGAAGACGCGCAGCGACCGCGCGCGGTCGAAATCATCCTCGAGCTCGCCGCGCGACCGAACCGGCGCAGTGGCACGATCCGGCGGGTAATCGAGTTGCCCGGCGAGTGATGAAATCGCGACGCACCCAGCGCGACGAGCGAGGCATGATCCTGCTCAATGTCCTCATCATTGTCATGCTTGCGACCGCAATCCTGGCGATCATGCTGGCGGGCGACGATGATGATATCGAGCGCAGCGTTCTGTTGCGCGATGCATCGCAAGCAATGGTCACTGCGCGCGGTGCCGAGCTTTCGGCCATTGCCGCGCTGCGCCGTGACGCAGCCAGCGGCAGCATGGCAGACACGCTCGATGAGAAGTGGGCGCAGATCAGCGACCGCGATGCCCGGATTGGAGGCGGCACCTTCTCCTTTGCCGTCGCTGATGCGCAGGCAAAATTCAACATCAACTCGCTTGGCCGCGGCGACGCCCTGTCGCGGTCGACATTTGTCGCAATTGCGTTGCAGGCAGGGATCACAAGCGCAACGGCCGACATCATTGCCGATGGCATCAAGACCTTCGGGGCAATCGACGATCTGTCCTCGCTGCGGATCGCCGGGCTTGATGATCGTCAGCTGCAACGGCTGGCGCAGCTGTGCACAGCGCTTCCCGAAACGACGCTGGTAAACGTAAACACTGCGCCTGAGCCGCTGTTGGCAATCCTGCTGAACAATCCAGCCACCGCAAGGATGATCGTGACGACCCGAACCGCACGCGGGGGCTTGTCGCCTGAGCGAATGGCGGCGGGCAACATTGTCCTGCCGCAAGGAACGGGACTGTCTTCAGACTATTTCTGGGCGCGCGGCCGGGTGACGAAAGGAAGCACCGCGCAGCAGCTCACCAGTTTGCTTCACCGGACCAGTGCAGACGGAAAGCCAGTCGTTCGAACGATCCGCAGATGGAGAGGGGCGGCACCACTGATGGCACCGCCCCTCCCATCCGCATCAGCAGCGGCCGATTAACCGACAGTATGGGTCAATCGCTTACCGGATCGCTCGCCGGGGCCAGCGCAGGGACACTGGCATCGGTAGGATCGATCGGATCGGATGTTGCTGATGCATTAAACACCGCGGCGAACGCCGGACTGATCGCCGATTGAAATGATACCGGGGTGGGTGTTGGCGTCGGTGCCGGGGTCGGGGCTGGGGTGGGCGTTGGGGACGGTGCCGGGCTGGAGTTGTTGCTGCCGCAAGCGGCGAGCGAACCCGATAGAACGGCCATTCCGCCAAGCTTTAGAAAGGTTTTCAGGCGCATTGCTTGGTCCCTTCTATTGCTGGGCTGGCTGGGTGGCGAAGGCATCGCGAACCGAACGTGGCGAACCGGGGATCGGCGTGTTCAGGTATGGGAACGTGCCTTGAAGGTCGCGCGCACTGATCGGCGCACCGTCAGTGAATGCAACATTGCCGACGGGTGCATTTGCCGGGGCGCACAGACCAAGGTCAGTCTGCACCCCATTAATCGGCACCGGATAGCAAAGCCGACCCATCGCCACCCGAAGGACGATATCGGTGACGTCATCGCCCGGCCGGCGACCATTCGGGAAACCAGCGAGATCGTTGGCAACCACTCCATAGCTCTGCTGCGTTGCGCGCGGGGTTACGGGCACCGCGGTGTTCAGTCGCAACATCTCA
>JANLSP010000134.1:0-3736 GCA_031362485.1 Novosphingobium sp. | reverse complement strand
ATCCTGCGCAGTCAGCTTCAGGTCGACCGATTTGAGGATGTCGTCGAGCTGCGCGAGGCTGGTCGCGCTGGCGATCGGCGCGGTGACCGAGGGCCGTGCCATGAGCCAGGCGAGCGCAACCTGAGCGCAGGTTGCGCCGTGGCGGGCGGCGACGCCGTCCATTGCTTCAAGCAGGGCAAATCCCCGCTCGTTCATGTAGGGTCCGGCCGTATGCGCCCGCGCCCTGCCGGCGATATCTTCCTTGCTGCGGTATTTGCCGGTGAGAAAGCCCGCCGCCAGCGAGAAATAGGGGATCACGCCGAGCTTGTGCTTCGCGCACAGGTTTTCGAGCGCGCCTTCATAGTGGCTGCGTTCGGCGAGGTTGTAGTGCGGCTGGAGCACCTCGTAGCGCGCACGGCCATGACCGCCGGCCTTCAGCGCTTCGTCCAGCTCTTCGGCGGTGTAGTTCGAGCCGCTGGCAATGCCCACTTTGCCCTCGTCGGTCAGTTCCTGAAAGGCCTCGAGCGTTTCCTCGATCGGCACGGTGGGATCAGGCCGGTGCGCCATGTAGACATCGATATGGTCGGTCTGCAGCCGCCTCAGCGATGCCTCGCAGGCGCGCTTGAGGTAATCGCGACTGAGGCCTTTGAGGTCTTCACCCATTGGCAAACCGCCCTTGGTTATGATCGTCACCTTGCCCCGGTTGCCGCGCGCCTTCATCCACTCGCCGATCACAGTCTCCGATTCGCCGCCTTTATTGCCGGGGATGAATATCGAATAGACATCGGCCGTGTCGATGGCGTTGAAACCGGCATCGAGAAACTTGTCCAGAATGGCGAAACTGGCGGGTTTGTCCGCCGTCCAGCCGAACACATTGCCGCCCAGCACCAGCGGCGCGATTTCGATCCCGGTCATGCCGAGCTTGCGCATTTCCATGAGTCTCTCCCGTTTATTCCGATACTAACTATGCCTTGCCGGTCACCGCAACCAGCGGATCGCCATGCATGCCATTGGCAAGCACTTCGGCAGCGATTTCGGAAAAGCCGGCGAGCGCCATGTAGCGGTGGATCAGCGAGGCATGGCCGCGCAAATCGAGCCCGCGCCAGATCGCCACGGCCTTGGTCGGAAAACAGCGGTTGGAATAGGAAACGATGAACGGTGCGCCCGGCTTCAGCGCGCGCCGTACTTCGGCAAAAACTTCGACCGGGCGCTGGAGATATTGCACGCTGACGCAGCACAGCCCGGCATCACAACGGGCATCATCGAGTAGCAACGCGGGTTCGCGGTTGAGATCGGCCACGAAATGGCGGGTGAGGCGGGGATTGGCGGCAAGCTCTGCGGCGTTCATGCCGTGACCGATCACTTCGGCAAGCGCGAGATCATCGGGCAAGTGGCTGACCCAGCTCGACATGAGGTCAAGCACAACCGATCCAGGCGCGATGACCGCGCCATAATGCGCGCTGAGCGCCGCGATGGCGGCATCGTCGATATGGGTAACCAGCCGTGCGGGCGCATAAAAGGCGGCATCGCTTGCTTCATCCTCGCGGGCGAAGGCACCTTCGGGAAAGTCGCTCATGGATTGCCCCCAATCACCCCGACATCGCTTCGATGACCTTGAGCGGATTGAGATATTCGGTGTGTTCGGCCACCTGACCATCGCGCAGGCGCACGAAGATCACATAGCTGTTGGCGTAAGGCTTGCCGCTGGCCATTGTCGCGCTGGCATTTGCGGTGGCGACGAACAGTTGCGGGTCTTCGGTGCGCAGGATGACGAGGTTCTCGAAGGCCAGTGGGCTGCGGTCTTTTGCACTAGCAGCGAGTACCTCTGCGGTATGGTCGCGCCCCCAAAACTCCTCGGGAACTCCGGGCGGGGCAAACGGCAGGCGCAGCATGAAGTCATCGGCAACCTGGCCCGGCAGCGCATCGAAGCGGCCTTCGGGCATGACTTCGAGCCATTGGTGCACCAGCGCCAGGTCATCGGCGGGCATGGATTCGTCCTTCCAGCAAACGAAAGGGGAAAAGCCAAGGCTGGCCTCTCCCCCTTCGAACTGCAGTCATTTCGCGCCTGTGATCAGCCCAGATTGGCGTTGACCATGCAATAGAGCATCGGCAGCGACAGGAGCAGGTTGGTGCGGCTGGCGGCGAGCGCGATGGGTGCGGCTTTCGCCTTGGCCTCATCGCTGGCTTCAACCAGCCCAAGGATCTTCTTCTGTGCCGGCCAGATCAGCACCCAGACGTTGAAGAACATGATCAGCGCCATCCACATGCCAAGCCCGATCAGGTTGACACTGCCTTCGCCCGAAAGCGTGAAAGCCTGGTGTGCATAGCCGGCGTTGATCGTGATGATCAGCCCGGTGATTACCGTCAGCAGCGCAGCGTAACGGAAGAAAAAGAACACCTTGGGCGCAATATAACCGGTGACGCCCTTTTTCAGTTCAGCAGGGACCGAAGGCATGGTCGGCACCTGGACGAAGTTGAGGTAATACAGCAGGCCGATCCACAGCACGCCGAAGAACGTGTGCAGCCAGCGCGTGACCGAACTCACGTCGACCGGCACCGCGGGGCCCCATTGCAGCATTACCGCGATTGCCAGCAGCAGGCCGACGGCCAGCACCAGATGCAGATTTCCGAAAAACTTTGCCATTGCTATCCCCTAATCTGGTTTTGTGCCCGAACGACCCGGACCCCGGCGCTTCATCCACCGTTATCCGTTTATTGCGCCATTGCTGGCGAATGTCACATGGTTTCGCGCAGATTTCCTCTCATTCGTGCGGGGGATGGGTAATCACTTCTTGCGTCTTATCTTCGCCCAGACCGTGCCGCAGCAGCATCGGCATGTGCGCGAAAGTGAACAGGAATGAGAGCGGCAGGAAGACATAGAGCTTGGTCTGCAGCCAGCCTCCGAAGCTGAGGAAATGCCGAAAACCCTCGTTGAGCGCTGCGAGTGCCAGGAAAAACACGCCCCAGTTGCGCGACAGGATCATCCAGCCCTTGTCGTCCAGCCCGTCGAACGCGGCCTGAAGCAGGTATTTGAGCAAAGGCTTGCCGCGCAGGATCCCGCCCAGCAAGGCCAGGCCAAACAGCAGATAGATCGCGGTCGGCTTGATCTGGATCCAGAAGGCATCGCGCAGGAAAACCGTCATTGTGCCGAAAAAGACGATCAGGCCGGTCGAAAGCCACAGCATCGGCGAGACGTGTTTGAGCTTCCATTTCGAGACGACCAGCGCGATCACCGCAGCAACCATGAAGGAGCCGGTGCCCTTGATCACGGCCATCACTTCGTTGATCATATCTTCCTTGTCGCTCGGTGAAAAATACCGATAGACGAGGAAAAAGATCACCACCGGGCCATAATCGACCACGAGGTTGAGCCAGCCCGATTTAGGCTTCCTTGCAGCTTCAGTCATCACGCAACACCCGCAATCACGCGCGCCACCAGATCAGGGTCGAAGGGGCGCAGGTCGTCGAGCTTTTCGCCCACCCCGATGGCATGGATCGGCAAGCCGTATTGCTCCGCAGCCGCGACCAGCACGCCGCCGCGCGCGGTGCCGTCCAGCTTGGTCATGACGAGCCCGGTGACCCCGGCGACTTCCTTGAAAATCTCGATCTGCTGCAAGGCGTTCTGTCCATTTGTGGCATCGAGCACCAGCACGACATCGTGCGGCGCTTCAGGGTTGAGGCGGCCGAGCACGCGGCGAATCTTGGCCAGCTCGTCCATCAGTTCGCGCTTGTTCTGCAGCCGGCCGGCGGTGTCGAC
>JANLSP010000125.1:0-11877 GCA_031362485.1 Novosphingobium sp. | reverse complement strand
TCTGCCGCGCCCGCGCGACCGCGAAGCGGTAAACGACAGCCAGGCGTTTCAGTCGCTTCGCGGCGAAATCGTCGCTTATCTGGGCTCGCTGGTGTCGGGGCAATCGCGCAAAGCCGATGATTTCGGCAATCTGCCGAATGTCATCCCGCTCGATCTGGCGCCTCCTCCCCAGGCTTATCGAGATGCGGCCAAGGGCGGCACAGAACGGCGCTTCCTTGAATTCTACAAGCTCGACAAAGTCTATCCCACGCCAAAGGGCCCGCTCAAGGTGGTCGATGACTTCAACCTGCTGATGGACAAGGGCGAATTCATCTCGCTGATCGGCCACTCGGGCTGCGGCAAATCGACTGTGCTGACCATGGCCGCCGGGCTGAACGCGATTTCGCATGGCGCGATCGTGCTGGACAACCGCGAGATCGACATAGCCGGACCGGACAAGGCAGTGGTGTTCCAGTCGCCCAGCCTGATGCCCTGGCTGACCGCGCGGCAGAATGTCGCGCTGGGTGTCGAGCGGGTCTATCCACATGCCTCCAAGGCCGAGCGCCGCGAAATCATCGACTATTACCTCGACCGGGTTGGCCTGGCCGATGCGCGCGATAAGCTGGCTGCGGAAATGTCGAACGGCATGCGACAGCGCGTCGGCATTGCCCGGGCGTTCGCGCTGAGCCCTCGTCTGCTGTTGCTGGATGAGCCTTTCGGCATGCTCGACAGCCTGACCCGCTGGGACCTCCAGGACGTGCTGGTCGAAGTGTGGAACCGCACGAAAGTGACCGCCGTCATGGTCACCCACGATGTCGATGAGGCGATCCTCTTGGCAGACCGGGTGGTGATGATGACCAACGGGCCGAGCGCCACCATCGGCAAGATCCTCAAGGTCGATTTGCCGCGCCCGCGCGACCGCAAGGCCTTGCTACAGCATCCAGATTTTTACGCCTACCGCCAGGAAGTGCTGCATTTTCTGGCCGAATACGACCACGGACCGACCGCCGTGGCAGCCTGATCCATCCGGGGGGATGCCTGACAGAACAACCGTTCGTCAGGAGAACAACATGAGAAAGTATCTGCTCACGGTCGCCGCGCTTGCGGTGCCGATCGCCCTTGCTTCTCCAGCTTTTGCCGCAGAGCCGAAATTCGGCGATCCGGTGAAAGTTGGCGACGGCCTGACGCTTGATCCGATCCTTGATGCGCGGCTGCGCTACGAGCATGTCGATCAGCCCACGACCGACGCCGATGCCACTACCTTGCGGCTGCGCGCCGGCTTTGAGCTCAAACATGTAGCATCGAAGCTGGCCCTGATGGCAGAAGCTGAGGGCACGCTCGCCATCGGCAACAATTACAACGCCTTTCCCTATGTCGTCGCCTCCAGCCAGCGACGCACGGCATACTCGGTCATCCCCGATCCCGAGAACATCGAACTCAACCGGCTGCAATTGCAATACAAGGGCAAGGCGGTGGCGGTGACCGTCGGGCGGCAGCGGATCAATCTTGACGACCAGCGCTGGGTCGGCGCGGTCGGATGGCGGCAAAACGAGCAGACGTTTGATGCGGCGCGCATCGAAGCCAAGCTTGGCCCGGTCAGCCTCGATGGCACCTACGCGATCGATCAGCGCACCATCTGGGGTTATGATGGCGGCCCGCGAAGCGCCTTCGGCGGCGATTTCGTGTTCCTGGGGGCCGGGGCCAAGCTGGGCCCGGTTAACGTCAAGGCCTTCGCCTATCTGCTTGACTACAACGCCGATGAGCAAGCCGGCGCGCTGGCCGCGGCGATGGCAGATACCCAGACCTATGGCCTGCGCGCGACCAGCAGTCTGCCACTGGCCACTGGAGTTAAGCTGAACCTTGCGGCCAGCTATGCTAACCAGTCGGACTTGAAGAGCGGACCGGTTGACTTCTCCGCCGACTACATCGCGCTCGAAGGAGGCCTCGCGTTCAAGCGGCTTGGCGTGATCGCCGGCTGGGAGCAGAAAGGTAGTGACAACGGGCGCGCGGTGCAGACGCCAATGGCGACGCTCCACAAGTTCGACGGCTGGGCCGACCTGTTCCTGGTGACCCCCAATAGCGGCCTTGAGGACACCTATGTGGGCGCGACCTACAAATTCGACCAGATCAAGGCGATCCCCGGACTCAACGCCGCAATCACCTACCATGAATTCCAGAGCGATGTCGGCGGGGTCGACTTCGGCCATGAGTGGGATGCCTCGATCGGCTTCAGGATAGCCAAGGTGAACGTGCTGGCAAAATATGCCGCCTACAGCGCGCGTGGGTTCGGCTTGAATACCAAGAAGTTCTGGCTCCAAGCCGAAGTGGCTTTCTAATTCCGCCCCGCTTCCGGGGAGCATTTGCTGCACTGCACAAATATGTGTTGCCAAGCTCCCCGCGAATCGGATAGTCTCTGATCAAGCAAGGTAATGCCGTCCACAGCCGGACGAATCCGCACCCCTGCCGAAACATCTGTAACGCGTGGCAACGAAGCCGCCCGTACCGCTCCCTGAAGGACCGGTTCGAGGCGGCTTTTTCGTGTTTGCGCGTTCTGGACTGGAGAACAGACGTGAATGCGCCGATGAATTTCAAGGGCCAGGACGCAGCAGTCCGCGAGCGGCTTGTCGTGGTCGGCAACGGCATGGCCGGTTGCCGCGCGGTGGAGGAAGTGCTCGCCCGCGATCCCGACCGCTACGACATTGCCATTTTCGGTGCGGAGCCCAGGGTCAACTACAACCGCATCATGCTCTCGCCGGTGCTGGCGGGCGAGAAGTCGTTCGACGAGATCGTCATCAACGACGCGGCCTGGTATGCCGACAACGCGATCACGCTGATCTCTGGCGATGCAGTGGTTCAGATCGACCGTGCCACGCAGACCGTGATTGCGGCATCGGGCAGGGCCGAGCCCTATGACCGGCTGTTGATCGCCACCGGCTCGGATCCCTTTATCATCCCGGTGCCTGGCAAGGACCTGCCCGGAGTGGTCACTTTCCGCGACCTCGATGATGTGGGCAAAATGCTGGCGGCAGCACAATCGGGCGGGAACGCCGTGGTCATCGGCGGCGGCCTGCTGGGTCTGGAAGCGGCGCACGGGCTGAACCTGCGCGGCATGAGCGTGACCGTGATCCACCTGATGCCCACACTGATGGAGCGCCAGCTCGATGAAGCGGCGGGCTGGCTGCTCAAGGCGGAACTGGAACGGCGCGGACAGGTGATCCTGACCGGCGCGGATACCGCCGAGATCATCGGCAGGGATGGCCCAGATGGAAAGCATGTTTCGGGCGTGCTGCTGAAGGACGGACAGACTATTCCGGCGGATATCGTCGTGATGGCCGTCGGCATCCGCCCCGCCACCATGCTCGCCAAGACTGCCGGGCTGGACGTCGAGCGCGGCATTCTGGTTGACGACAATATGGTCACTTCCGATCCCGCGATCATGGCGGTGGGCGAATGCGTCCAGCATCGCGGCGCCTGCTATGGCCTGGTCGCGCCGCTGTGGGACATGTGCCGCGCGCTCGCCGATCATGCGACCGGCACGCCCGGCGATGGCTATGGCGGCTCGGTCACCTCGACCAAGCTCAAGGTATCGGGCATCGACGTGTTCTCCGCCGGCGATTTCTCGGGCGGCGAAGGCGCGGAAGACATCGTCATGCGCGATGCCGCGCGCGGGATTTACAAGCGCGTGGTGGTCAAGGACGACCGCGTGCTCGGCGCGGTGCTCTATGGCGATACCGCCGACGGCAACTGGTATTTTGATCTGCTGAGGAAAGGCGAAGATATCTCCGAGATGAGGGAGGCGCTGATCTTCGGGCAGGCCTTCGCGTCCGGAGGGACGCAGCTGGACCCTAACGCTGCCGTTGCTGCCCTCTCGGATGATGCCGAGATCTGTGGTTGCAACGGCGTTTCCAAGGGCAAGGTCGTCGGCTGCATTCTCGGCGGGGCCACCAGTCTCGATGCAGTGCGCGCCAGCTGCAAGGCTTCCGCCAGCTGTGGCAGCTGCACCGGGCTGGTCGAGAGCCTGCTCAGCGTGACGCTGGGCGGCGAGGTCGAGCGCGCGTTGCCGACGGTGTGCAAGTGCACCAGCTTCACCCATGACGACGTGCGACGCCTGATCGTTGAAAAGGAACTCAAGGCGATCCCGCAAGTGATGCAGGAGCTGCACTGGACCACGCCCGATGGCTGCGCCTCGTGCCGCCCGGCGCTCAACTACTATCTCGTCTGCGCCTGGCCGGGTGAATATGTCGATGACCAGAAAAGCCGGTTCGTCAACGAGCGGATGCACGCCAACATCCAGAAGGACGGCACCTATTCGGTGGTCCCGCGCATGTGGGGCGGGCTGACCAACCCGCGCGAGCTGCGCGCGATTGCCGATGTGGTCGAGAAGTTCAACGCGCCCATGGTCAAAGTCACTGGCGGTCAGCGGCTCGATATTTTCGGAATCAAGAAGGAGGATCTGCCGGCTGTCTGGGCAGATCTCAACGCCGCCGGGATGGTCTCGGGCCATGCTTACGGCAAGTCGCTGCGCACGGTGAAAACCTGCGTCGGCAGCGAATGGTGCCGGTTCGGCACGCAGGATTCGACTGGCCTCGGCGTGCAGATCGAACAAGCGACCTGGGGCAGCTGGATGCCGCACAAGTTCAAGATCGCCGTCTCGGGCTGCCCGCGTAATTGCGCGGAGGCGACGATCAAGGACTTCGGCGTGATCTGCGTCGATAGCGGCTATGAGCTGCACGTTGGCGGCAATGGCGGGATCAAGGTGCGGGTCACTGACTTGCTGTGCAGGGTCGCCACCGAAGCCGAGGCGATCGAGCACTGCGCGGCTTTCATCCAGCTCTACCGCGAACAGGCGCACTATCTCGAGCGCACCGCGCCGTGGATCGAACGGGTGGGGCTCGATCACGTAAAAGCCGGACTGTTCGGTGAACCCGAAGCCGTTCGCAGGCTGGCGGCCAAATTTCGCTATTCGCAAGCCTTCATGCAGGACGATCCCTGGGCGAAGCGCGTGGCGGGCGAAGATGCCGAGCTGCACCAGCACCTTGCCGAAGTTCGGCCCCTGGAGTTCGTATCATGATCGGCGATTGGCTGGATATCGGCCCGGTGGGCCAGATTGCCCCGGGCAATGCCCGCACCCTGCCGGTGCGCGGTGGTCACGAAATTGCGGTGTTCCACACGCTCGACCATCAGTTCTATGCGCTGGTCAATTCATGCCCGCACAAGCAAGGCCCGCTCAGCCAGGGCATCGTACACGGCAATGTCGTTACCTGCCCGCTGCACAACTGGAATATCTCACTCAAGTCCGGCGAGGCGTTGGGTCAGGACAAGGGCTGCGTGCCAACAATCCCGCTTCGGGTCGATGCTGGCCGGATCTATCTGCTGCGCGAGGCAGTGGTAAGCAAGAAGGTCGCTTGAGCGTGACTAAGGTCCGCACCACCTGCCCCTATTGCGGGGTTGGCTGCGGGATCAGCGCGGATGTTACCGGCGCGCGCACGGTGAAGATCGCAGGCGACAAGGACCACCCGGCCAACGCGGGCAAGCTTTGCTCCAAGGGCACCCATCTGGGCGAAACTGTCGGCCTCAAAGGCCGCTTGCTGCACCCGATGATTGGCGAGCGGCAAGTCGGCTGGGACGATGCGCTGGACGAAGTGGCCAGCAAGATGCGCGCCTGCATTGACGAATACGGCCCCGACAGCGTCGCCTTCTACGTTTCGGGACAATTGCTCACTGAAGACTACTACGTCGCCAACAAACTGATGAAGGGCTTCATCGGCAGCGGCAATATCGATACGAATTCGCGGCTTTGCATGGCCAGCGCTGTCGCTGCCCACACCCGCGCCTTCGGCGAGGACATTGTCCCTTGCAGCTATGACGATCTCGACGCAGCAGACCTTATTCTGCTGGTCGGCTCGAACACCGCCTGGTGCCACCCGGTTATATGGCAGCGGATCGAATTGGCTCGCGATCGGCGCGGGACCAGGCTTGTGGTGATCGATCCCCGCCGCACCGAGACGGCAGAGCAGGCCGATCTGCATGTGCAGATCGCGCCCGATGGCGATATCGCGCTGTTTGCCGCGCTGCTGGCGGAGATGGATGCGCGCGGGCTGGTCGATGCGAGCGAATGCGAGGTGCCCGATCGATTCTGGAGCGGCCTTTCAAGCCAGCATGGCATCAACGAGGCCGCCTTCGCCGAGCTCGCCGATCTTGTCGCGCAGAGCCCTCGCATGGTCACTCTGTTCAGCCAGGGCGTCAATCAGTCGGCCAGCGGCACCGACAAGGGCAATGCGATCATCAACCTCCACCTCGCCACGGGGCGGATCAATGCGCTCGGCGCAGGGCCGTTCAGCATAACCGGCCAGCCCAATGCCATGGGCGGGCGCGAGGTCGGCGGCCTTGCCAACATGCTGGCCTGCCACCTCGGTTTTTCGGATGCCGAACGCGCCGACGTCGCAGCCTTCTGGCAAGCGGAAAATCTCTGCACCGGCCCAGGCCTCAAGGCAGTCGACATGTTTCGCGCCGTGCATGACGGACGGATCAGGTTCCTTTGGGTGATGGCGACCAACCCTGCCGTCTCGATGCCCGATGCCACTTTCGTGCGCGAGGCGCTGGCGAAATGCCCGACCGTCGTCGTTTCCGATGTCATGGCCGAGACCGACACTGGCCGCTTCGCCCACATTCGCCTGCCGGCGCTGGCCTGGGGCGAGAAAGACGGCCTGGTGACAAATTCGGAGCGCTGCGTCAGCCGCCAGCGGCCGCTTTTCCCGCCGCCCGGTGAAGCGCGCGCCGATTGGCAGATCATCTGCCAGCTCGCCAAGCGGCTCGGCTGGGACGGGGCTTTCGCCTTCCAGAAACCCGCTGAGGTGTTCCGCGAATATGCGGCGATGACCGCGCTGGCTGTGAGTCACGGCAAAGTGCTCGATTTGACCCAGCAAGCGAACATGAGCGACGCGGACTATTTCGCGATGGATCCGTTCCAATGGGGCGGCCAGCGGCCTCTGGCGGCGCGCTTCCCGACGCCTTCGGGCAAAGCGCGGCTGGTGGCGGTCACCGCGCCCCCGGCAGCCGTATCCCCCGCCTTGCCGCTGAGGCTCAACACGGCGCGCTACCGCGACCAATGGCACACGATGACGCGCACCGGCCTCTCGCCCATCTTATCGCAACACCGGCGCGAGCCCGGCCTTGAAGTGCATCCCGGTGATGCGGCGATGCAAGGGCTGAGCGACGGCGGTCTCGGCCGCGTCATAACGGCGCAGGGCGAGGCGATCTTCCGGGTGTTGATTTCGTCCGGACAACGGCGAGGCGACATTTGCGTGCCAATGCACTGGACCGATTTTATGTCTGGCGAAGGCCGCAGCAATCTGTTGCCGGGGCAATTGACTGATCCCCATTCCGGGCAGCCCGGCTTCAAGGACACGCCCGCGCGCATCGAACCGGTACTGCCCGATTGGCGCGCGTTCCTAGTAACCAGCGATGACTTTGTGCCCCCGCAGATGCTTTACTGGGCTCGCGCGCGGGTCACGGGCGGTTGGCTCTGTGAACTGGCCGGGCTCGGCGTGATTAATGCCGAATCCTTGTTGCCAGCGGGCGATCGGATCGAAGCTTTCGATGGTGCAAGGGGCATGCGGCGGATTGCAGTCAGTGACGGAGACGGACTGCTTGTCGCTGCGCTGTATGTCACGCGCACGGGCAAATTGCCGCCGCGTGAGTGGGCTGCAGCACAGCTTGGTCAGGCCGCAGCTTCGGGCGCCGAACTGCTCGCAGGGCGGCCCAGCATCGCTGCGCCCGATCGCGGCGCAATCGTCTGTGTCTGCCACGGCATTGGCGAACATGCGATCACGGAGGCGACAGTGGCGGGCGCGGCGACAGTCGCGGCTATCGGCAAATCAACCTGCGCCGGAACCAATTGTGGCTCATGCCACCCGGCGATTGCGCGGCTGCTCGCTGCCTCGTTCACACCCGGTATGGAGGCAGCGCAATGAACGACTTCCCGCCAGGCAGTGTCTGGCTGGTCGGAGCCGGCCCGGGCGACATCGAGCTGCTGACCCGCAAGGCCGAGCGGCTGATCCGAGCGGCAAGCGTGATCTTTCACGACGCGCTGGTCGGCGCCGGCATTATCAACCTTGCCTTACCGGGCGCCCGGCTGGTCTATGTCGGCAAGCGTTCGGGACGCCATTCGAAGGACCAGCCCAGCATTGTTCGTCTTATCGTCGAAGCGGCCTTGGCAGGGGAACGGGTGGTTCGGCTCAAGGGGGGTGATCCTGCGATCTTCGGCCGCGCGACAGAGGAATTGGAAGCCTGCTGTGCGGCTGGTGTTGCGGTGCAAGTGTGCCCGGGAATCACTGCCGCCAGCGCCGCAGCCGCAAGCCTGGGAACATCGCTCACCTTGCGCGGTATGGCGCGCAAGGTGACGTTTGTCACCGCCCATGCCCGCGCCGGGGAAATGCTCGAGCTCGATTGGGATGCGCTCGCCGATCCTGCGGCGACCCTTGCGATATACATGGGCAAGGCCGCAGCGACGGAGATATCCACGCAACTGATCCGCGCTGGTCTGCCTGGCGATACGCCGGTCGCCCTTGTCGAAAGTGCCAGCATGCCAAACGAACGCCAGTTCCGCACCCGGCTCGATTTGCTGCATCTCGCCGCAGCCTCTGCGCTGGGCGACGGCCCCGCGATTCTGCTTATCGGCGAAGCTGTGAGGCCGAGAAACAATTGGGCCCGGCTTCAACCGGAATCGATAGCAACGGCAAATCCGGATATACAAATCGTCAGGCAACTTTGACGAAGGACTTTTAACAAGATCCGGACCACGGCAGCGGATGGCACCATGAACATGGCAGTTCGCAAACTCCGCTTTATGCCATAGTGACTGTTGCTGAATGGCGGGGGGTCTTCAATGGCATTTGCGTTCTGGCAAGGCACGGATCAGCGCAAGCAGTGGCTGCTGACACTGCTGGCCGTGCTGGCCGTGCAGGCGTTCTATTGGACTGCGCTGCTGCCACTGTTTTCGCCAAAGCCGATCCCGCACGAAAAACTCGAGCTGTACGATACGGCCCACGCCGAGCTCGCCTCACCAGACTCGCGAGAAGCGGCGAAGTCCCGTTTCACCGCAGTGGCCCTCCCCTGGGAGACCTGCTGCCATCCGGGCTACCACGCCATCCGCACCCACTTTTCGCTACCCGCCGTTCCTGACGAGGGCCTCGCCATCGTGCCCGTGGTGGGCAGTGACAACTTCCAGATGCGGGTCAACGGTTCGCTGGTCTTCGGCGAGGGCCGGATGAAGTTGCCGCACCAGACCTACCACGGCTCGTTTCGTGGCACGATCCGGGTGCCCTCCGGCGTGCTGAAGGAGGGGCGCAACGAGATCGACCTCACACTTGTGCGTGGTCCCGGTGAGCCTCATTTCTTCGTCGGACCATTCACCGTGGGTGCCTACCGGCCGGTCAAGGCGCACTACGATCCTCGCGAATTCATGTTGAACGACTATGCGACGATCAGCATCACGCTCGCTTGTATGGTTGCCGCGCTGGCGATGTTCGGCTGGGCGCGCGGCGGCTGGAATCCCTATCTCGGTTGGCTCGCGGCACTGGCGCTGACCTGGGCGCTCTCGCTTTTGTTCTTCGAATTCGACGACCCGCCGCTGCGGGAGAAGTGGCGCCTCTCATATATGACGGTGGTTTCGACCTTCCTGCCGGTTGCCTGGCTCAATCTGGTCAACAGTTGGGACGGCAGGCCCTTGCGCTTGCTCGGGCGGGCGTCGATGCTGCTGTTTGCCGCCTGTCTTGCGGTCTTCCTCTTCATCCTTTGGCGCGAGCTGCAGGCGGGCATCGACACGGTCTATGCACTCGTCACGTGGTTTACGGCCTTGCTGTCGGTGGGCACAGTCGGCCTGCTGCTGCGCAAGATACCGGGCCTTGCTCCAGACCGGCGCTGGGAATTTGCCATCTATGTGCTGGTGTGCGTTCTGATGATTTACGACGGGCTGAATGTCGCGTTTGACTTCGCGCCGCGGTTGCTGATGAGCACGGCGGTGCCGATCCTGCTGGCGGCGTTGGCGGTTGCCTTTCTTGCCCGCAATGTCCGCCTGTTCCAGTCTTCCGAGCAGATAAACGCCATGCTGCAAGTGCAGTTGACCCAGCGCACTGCCGAACTGGAAGCGGCGCATGGACGCGAGAAGGAGTTCATCCGCAAGGAGGCGCACATCGACGAACGCCAGCGGATCATGCGTGATATGCACGATGGCCTTGGCAGCCAGCTGATGTCGATGTTGCTCGCTGCGCGGCGCGGGGTCGCCAAGCCAGCGGCTGTCGCCGAAGGGCTGCAAGCTGTGATCGACGAAATGCGGCTGCTGATCGATTCAATGGATTCGGTTGGCGAATCGCTGGGCTCGGCGTTCGTCCTGTTCCGCGACCGGGTGAAGAGCCGGGTGGAAGAGGCCGGGATGGCTTTCACGTGGCACGACAGCAGCCAGGGACAGCTGCCTGAACTTGGCCCGCGCGAAGTGCTGCAGGTGTTCCGCATCATGCAGGAGGCAGTGACCAATGCGCTCAAGCACTCGGGCGGAACATCGCTGGGGGTGACCGTCTCGCCCAGCGATGATCCCGGCCATTCTGTCCGCATCGCCATTTCGGACAATGGCGCAGGGCTGGGCAAGTCAAATCCGCGTGGACGCGGGCTGGGCAGCATGGCAGCACGTGCGGCAGCTATCAGGGGCAAGCTCGACGTGCGGGCTGACGAGGAAGGCGTGCACGTTTTGCTCGACCTGCCGCGGCGATGAGCGGCAAGCCTTGCCCCGGTTCTGCCCCCAAACCTGCCATAGTTCTGGTCGTTCCCTTCGCCTCCGGAAAGTGATCTAAGCAAGTCATGCCCGACTCCTCGACCAATTCACGCATTGCCATCGTCGATGACGACGCCATCGTCCGCGATTATCTGATCGACATTGTCACCGGCGCGGGCGAGCTGGATCTTGCAGGCGTGGCCCCCAATCTGGCCAAGGCGCGCGAGCTGCTGGCGCTCGAACCCGATCTGTTTCTGGTCGATATCGGCCTGCCCGACGGCAGCGGGCTCGATTTCGTTCCCGAGGTGAAAGCGCACGGGCAGGCGAAAGTGCTGGTCCTGACTTCGTTTGGCGACCGCGAGACGGTGGTGAGCGCGATCCGCTCGGGCGCGGACGGCTATTTGCTGAAAGACAGCACGGAGGCCGCCATCCTCGACGGCATCCGGGTGACGCTGGAAGGCGGTGCGCCGGTCAGTTCGGCAGCGGCGGTTTATATGCTCGAGCAGCTGCGCGCCGCGCCGCTGGTGGCGGTTGCCGCCGAAGAGAACAGCGGGCTGACCCCGCGCGAAGTGGAGCTGCTGGAAGTGTTCGCCAAGGGCGAAAGCTACAAGGAGGCCGCGCGTATTCTGGGGATTTCGCCGCTGACCGTGGGCAACCACGTCAAGTCGATCTACCGCAAGCTCGCCGTCCATTCGCGCGGCGAGGCGGTCTATGAAGCGATCAAGACCGGGCAACTCAAGATCTGAGCCAATCGCTTAGGTGATGTAATGCGCCGTCGTGCGGGCGGCCACTTCCTCGGGCGTGACACCCGGCGCGCATTCGACCAGCCGGAACGGGCTGGCGTGATCGGGGCGGCTGAACACGGCGAGATCGGTGATAATCATGTCAACGACATTGCGGCCGGTCAGCGGCAAGGTGCACTCGGGGATGAATTTGGCACTACCGTCCTTGGCGCAGTGCTCCATCACCACGATAATCCGCTTGACCCCGGCGACGAGGTCCATCGCTCCGCCCATGCCCTTGATCATCTTGCCCGGGATCATCCAGTTGGCAATGTCCCCGTTTTCGGCGACTTCCATCGCGCCCAGCACAGTGAGATCGATATGCCCCCCGCGGATCATCGCAAAGCT
>JANLSP010000117.1:0-5019 GCA_031362485.1 Novosphingobium sp. | reverse complement strand
ATCCTGTGCATCCTGCTGTTCATCGGCGCGATGGGCAAATCGGCGCAGCTGGGTTTGCACACTTGGCTGCCCGACGCGATGGAAGGCCCGACTCCGGTCTCGGCGCTGATCCACGCGGCAACGATGGTGACTGCGGGGGTGTTCATGGTCTGCCGCCTTTCGCCGATGTTCGAGACCAGCGAGACGGCGCTGGCATTCGTCACATTCGTTGGTGCGGCGACCTGTTTCTTTGCCTCCACTGTCGGCACCACGCAGTGGGACATCAAACGCGTCATCGCCTATTCGACCTGTTCGCAGCTCGGCTACATGTTCTTTGCGGCAGGCGTCGGCGCATACAACGCGGCGATGTTCCACTTGTTCACCCATGCCTTCTTCAAGGCACTCCTGTTCCTCGGTGCGGGCTCGGTGATCCATGCCATGCACCACGAGCAGGACATGCGGTTTTATGGGGGCCTGAGGAAACATATCCCGCTGACCTTCTGGGCGATGACCGCAGGCACGCTCGCCATTACCGGCGTCGGCATCTATTGGTTGCACGCGGGCTTTGCCGGCTTTCATTCGAAGGATGCGATCCTCGAGGCCGCTTTCGCCAGCGGAAGCGAGCATGGTCAGTTCGCGTTCTGGGTGGGCGTGGTCGCGGCACTGATGACCAGCTTCTATTCCTGGCGGCTCATTTTCCTGACCTTCTTCGGCAAACCGCGCTGGAAACAGTCAGAGCATATCCAGCATGCAGTCCACGATGCGCATGGGCATGACGGCCACGCGCATGACCATGCGCACGGCCACGATGACGGCACTGCGGGTTACCATCCGCATGAAAGCCCGGTCTCGATGTTGGTGCCGCTTGGCGTGCTGGCTTTGGGCGCGGTGTTTGCAGGTTTCCTGTTCAGCCCGGCCTTTCTCGAAAGTGCAGAGTTCTGGAACGGGGCGCTGGCCTATAACGAACACCTGATGCATGCGATGCACGAAGTGCCGCTGTGGGTGAAGCTTTCGGCGACGGTGGTAATGCTGCTCGGGCTGTTGACCGCCTGGTATGCCTATATCCGCAACCCCGCCTTCCCGGCAAAATTCGTCGAGCAATTCGGCGCGCTGCACACCTTTGTGTTCAACAAGTGGTATTTCGACGAACTCTACGACTTCCTCTTCGTGCGCCCGGCGTTCTGGATCGGGCGGCTTTTCTGGAAGCAAGGCGATGGCGGAATCATTGATCGGTTCGGTCCCAATGGCGCTGCCTGGATGGTTCTACAGGGCAGCCGCGTCGCGGCGAAAGTGCAGACCGGCTATCTCTATTCTTATGCGCTGGTGATGCTGCTGGGGCTGGTGGGTGCATTGACCTGGGTGTTGGCATAAATGGACAGCTTTCCTATCCTCACCCTGATGCTTGCGGTGCCGCTGCTCGGCGCGCTGGCCTGCCTGTTCGTGCAGGCTCCGGCTGCTCGCATGATAGCGCTGACCGCGACACTGATCGAGTTCGTGCTCGGCATGGTCATGTGGGCCAACTATGACATTGGCGGGCCGCAGTGGCAGTTTACCGAGCGGCTGCCGCTGTTCGCCGGCTTTTCCTATGCGCTCGGCATTGATGGCATCGCACTGATGCTGATTGCGCTCACGGTATTCCTCATGCCGATCTGCATCGGCGCAAGCTGGAAATCGATCGACAAGCGCGTTGGCGAATACATGGCGGCATTCCTGCTGATGGAAACGCTGATGATCGGCGTCTTCGCTGCGCAGGATATTTTCCTGTTCTACATCATGTTCGAAGCCGGGCTGATCCCGATGTACCTGATCATCGGTGTCTGGGGCGGGGCGGACCGGATTTACGCCAGCTACAAGTTCTTTCTCTATACCCTGCTCGGCTCGCTGCTGATGCTGATTGCCATGCTGTGGATGGCGAACGAGGCGGGGACGAGCGACATCCCGACGCTGATGGCCTACGACTTTGCGCCTGACGCCCAGACATGGCTGTGGCTCGCCTTCTTTGCCAGCTTTGCGGTCAAGATGCCGATGTGGCCGGTTCACACCTGGCTTCCCGATGCACACGTGCAGGCGCCGACCGCCGGTTCGGTAATACTGGCCGGCGTTCTGCTGAAGATGGGCGGTTATGGCTTCATCCGCTTCTCGCTGCCGATGTTCCCCGAGGCCTCGGCTCAGTTCGCCTGGCTGATATTCGGTCTGTCGATGGTCGCGGTGGTCTATACCTCGCTGGTGGCGCTGGTGCAGCACGACATGAAGAAGCTGATTGCCTATTCCTCAGTCGCGCACATGGGTATCGTCACTATCGGCCTGTTCACGTTCAATGCTCAGGGCCTTGAAGGCGCGATGATCGTCATGCTCAGCCATGGCCTGGTTTCAGGCGCGTTGTTTCTTGCCGTGGGCGTGATCTACGACCGGCTGCATACTCGCGAGATTGATCGCTACGGCGGCCTGTCAAGCAACATGCCGTACTACGCGCTCTTCCTGATGCTGTTCACCATGGCCTCGGTTGGTCTGCCGGGCACCAGCGGTTTCGTCGGCGAATTCCTGAGCCTCGCCGGGATCTACAAGGTATCGAGCGTGGTCACGGCTGTTGCGGCAACGGGGATCATCCTGGGCGCAGCCTACATGCTCTATCTCTATCGGCGCGTGGCCTTCGGCGATCAGAAGCACGCCGATGCCGCCGCGATGCCCGATCTCGACACGCGCGAATGGCTGATGATGGCGCCGATTGCCGCCGCAGTCCTGTGGATGGGCATTTACCCCGAAAGCTTCCTTGCGCCGATGCGCAGCGATATCGCGGCGCTTGATGCGCGGCTCGCCCGCGCGCGGCCAGAAGGCGATGCGCACTTCAAGCTGGGCGCGCCAAAGCCGGCGGCTGCTGCCAGACATGGCGCAGCACCTGAGGGGGCACACTGATGGATTGGTCCGCCTCATTAGCCCTGGTTGCGCCTGAAACGCTGCTCAGCGTCTCCGGCCTTATCCTGTTGCTCGCTGCCGCCTGGGGCGGAGACCGGCAAGCGCGCCCGATCACCTGGTTGACTGTGGCCGTCCTCTTCGCCGCCGGTGTTATGGTCGCCCCGGCACTGTGCGGCGGTGCCATGGGGGCCAGCACCCATGCTTTCTATGGCCAGTTTCGCGCCGATGCGTTCGCCAGCTTTGCCAAACTGCTGATCTATGCGGCGGCGGGCGCGGCGCTGATTGTTGCGCCGGCCTTCTTCGAGCGAGTCCGCGCGATGAAGGCGGAGTATCCCATTCTCGTGCTGTTCGCCGCACTGGGCATGAGCATCATGGTCTCGGCCGGTGACCTGATCACGCTCTATATCGGCCTCGAACTCAATTCGCTCGCCGCCTATGTGCTTGCCGCCTTCCTGCGCAGCGATGATCGCTCGGCCGAAGCAGGGCTCAAGTATTTTGTCCTCGGCGCGCTGGCCAGCGGCATTCTGCTGTTCGGCATGAGCCTGCTTTATGGCTTCACCGGCAGCACGAGCTTCGCGGGCATCGGAGCCAGCCTGTCCGGCGGAATGACTGGCGGGGCGTTGTTCGGCATGGTTTTTGTGCTGGCGGGCCTTGCCTTCAAGATCAGCGCCGCGCCGTTCCACATGTGGACTCCCGACGTCTATGAGGGCGCGCCCACTCCGGTGACCATGTTCTTCGCCACTGCCCCCAAAGTCGCCGCACTGGCGCTGACCACGCGGGTCGCGCTCGATCCGCTGGGAAGCCAGTCGGATGGCTGGATGCCGATTGTCATATTTGCCGCGCTCGCCTCAATCGTGATCGGTGCACTGGGCGCGATCGGCCAGAAGAACATCAAGCGACTGCTCGCCTATTCTTCGATCAACAACGTCGGCTTCATTCTGATCGGCCTTGCTGCTTCCTCGCCGCAGGGCGTATCGGCAATGCTTGTTTACCTTGCGATCTATGTCGTCATGTCGATCGGCGGATTTGTCGCGGTGCTGATGCTCAAGGATGAAAGCGGCGCACCGATCGAGGATATCGCTGATCTTGCCGGCCTCTCGCAGCATCGCAAGGTGCTCAGCCTGTGCCTTGCGATGATCATGTTCAGCCTTGCAGGCATCCCGCCGCTGTTCGGCTTTTGGGGCAAGTTTGTGGTCTTCCAGGCGGCAGTGCAGGCCGGCCTCCTGCCGCTTGCCGCAATCGGCATTGCCGCCAGCGTGATTGGCGCGTTTTACTACATAAAGATCGTCAAGATCCTCTATTTTGACGAACCCGCCATGAAAGTAACCGGCAAGAGCGACTGGATGCACCAAGCACTGCTTGCAGTCTCGGCGCTGGCGCTCTCACCGCTGGGCTATCTGCTCACCGTCTGGCTGGGCGGCCTTGCCGACATGGCAGCCGCTGCGCTGTTCTTCGCGGTTTGATCCACACCGTCCCGGAAACCGGTTCGACCAGCACCGACCTGGCCGAGCGGTTGCGGGCGGGCGAGCATGTGCCCGAAGGCCATTGGCTGGTGGCCGACCGGCAGACTGCCGGACGTGGCAGGCAAGGGCGGCCATGGTTTGATGGCGCGGGCAATTTCATGGGATCCTGCGTGGTCCCTACGCGCCGAGGTGACCCGGAACCGGCAAGCCTCGCCCTGCTCGCAGGCGTTACCTTGCATGAAGTCATCACGCCGCTGCTGCCGCCGCCCCTAAGGGCCATGCTCAAGTGGCCCAACGACCTGCTGATTGATGGCGCAAAGCTTGCTGGCATCTTGCTCGAGCGCGAGAGCGATGCGGTGATCGTCGGCATCGGGCTCAATGTGACGCAAGCGCCGTTGGTGCCCGATCGCGAGACAATCTCGCTGGCCGCACTCGGGATATCCCTGTCGCGCGATGAACTGGCCGTAGCGATTGCCCGGCAGTTCGACCTCGAACTTGAACGCTGGCGCAGTTTCGGCCTCGCCCCGATCCTCAACCGCTGGCTGCTTTCTGGCCATCCGGTCGGCACGCGGCTGTTGGCTGATGGGCAGCAAGGCACATTCGCCGGCCTCACATCGGAGGGTAGCCTGCAACTTCGCTTGGCGGATGGCGCTCTCCGCACTAT
>JANLSP010000101.1:0-7136 GCA_031362485.1 Novosphingobium sp. | reverse complement strand
ATCTTGGTGCTGCGAAACTCGGCCATCGTCCAGTCGCCAGCAAGTCCGCAGATCTTGTGGACGAAGTTTGACAGGAGCTTTGCCCCGTCCGGCGTGTGTACCACTTCAGGGTGGAACATGGTGGTGTAATAGCGTTTCGCTTCGTTCACGCAGATAGCGAAAGGCGCGTTGGGCGAGGTGCCAATAACCTCGAAGCCTCCGGGCGCAACGGTGACCCGGTCGCCGTGGCTCATCCACACCGGATATTGCCCGCCTACTTCCCAGAAGCCCTCGAACAGCGGGCTGGCCTTCAGGATCTCGACATCCGCCCGGCCGAATTCCGCCGCATGGCCGCCCTCAACCGTGCCGCCGAGTTGGGTGCACAGCGTCTGCTGGCCATAGCAGATCGCCAGGATCGGCACGCCGCTGTCGATCACCGCCTGCGGCGCGCGCGGGCTGCCTGGCTCGGTGACCGAGGCCGGCCCGCCCGACAGGATCACCCCCTTGGGCTGCATCCGCTGGAACGCCGCCTCAGCCGAATTAAAGGGGGCAATCTCACTGTAGACACCCGCCTCGCGCACCCGGCGCGCGATAAGCTGGGTCACCTGGCTGCCGAAATCGACGATGAGGATGGAGTCGGAAGGGTGGATGCTCATGGCCGGGCGATAGGGCTGCGCCCTTTTTCTGTCCAGACTGCGCGCCCGCAATCGGGCGAAACCCGCATGAGGGCGGGGCTACAGAAGGCAAACAAGTGCTTAACACGGTGACTATTGCAAATGTTGCAACAGGTCATGCGACCTTTGCACCCCCCGACCTTAGCGATTTGGTTATATTGCATGTGCGAAAGGAATTCGCGTTCAACCAAAAACAGGAGGAAATCATGGCACGTTTGCTGCACAATGCGCTCGGCTTTGTCATTGCGCTGGGCACCGGCAGTCTGATGGTCGCAGTGGCGCTCGTCTGACAATGTCGGCGAAAATGGACGGACCCCGCGCCTGAACTTGCTGCCACAGCAGGTTCAGGCCGGGGTCTTGTCGCATCTGAGGTAAATGGATGCGCGATCGGACTGCCCTTTTGCGGCATTCCTGTGGATGGCGAACCGAGGCAAAGCTTCCACTTTCCGCCATCCTTGCCTATAGGCCGTAGATGGCTGAAACACCCGAATCCCCGCCCGAAAACATCCCCAACGCCAATGCTTATGGCGCCGACCAGATCAAGGTTCTGAAAGGCCTTGACGCCGTGCGCAAGCGGCCCGGCATGTATATCGGCGATACCGACGACGGATCGGGCCTGCACCACATGGTGTTCGAGGTGTCGGACAACGCGATCGACGAGGCGCTCGCCGGGCACTGCGACCTGGTGCTGATCGAACTCAACCCCGATGGATCGGTCTCGGTGGAAGACAATGGCCGCGGCATTCCCACCGGCATCCATTCCGAGGAAGGCGTTTCCGCCGCCGAGGTGATCATGACCCAGCTGCATGCCGGCGGAAAGTTCGAAAACACCAGCGACGACAACGCCTACAAAGTCTCCGGCGGGCTTCACGGCGTCGGGGTCTCGGTGGTCAATGCCCTGTCCGAATGGCTGGAGCTGACCATCTGGCGCGACGGCGAAGAGCACTGGATGAAGTTTGCCCACGGCGATGCGGTGGAATCGCTTCGCGTGATCGGCCCAGCGCCGAGCAATGGCAAGGGCGGCGTCAAGAAAGGCACTCGCGTCACTTTCTCAGCTTCGACCGACACCTTCAAGAATGTGCTCGATTTCGATTTCGAGAAGCTGGAGCATCGCTACCGTGAGCTTGCCTTCCTCAATTCCGGCGTGCGCATCCTGCTGCGCGACCGGCGGCATGAGGAAGTGAAAGAGCATGACCTGTTCTATGAAGGCGGCATCGGCGCCTTTGTCGCCTATCTTGACCGCAACAAGACGCCCTTACTGCCCGAACCGGTGGCGATCAGTTCCGAACGCGACGGCATCGGCATCGATGTCGCGCTGGAATGGAACGACAGCTATTACGAAAATGTCCTGTGCTTCACCAACAACATCCCGCAGCGCGATGGCGGGACGCATCTGGCGGCCTTCCGCGCGGCGCTGACCCGGACAATCAACAGCTACGCCGAGAAATCCGGAATTCTGAAGAAAGAGAAAGTCCAGCTGACCGGCGACGACATGCGCGAGGGGTTGACCGCGATCGTTTCGGTCAAGTTGCCTGATCCGAAATTTTCGTCGCAAACCAAGGACAAGCTGGTCTCCAGCGAGGTTCGCCAGCCGCTCGAAAGCCTGATGGCCGACCGGATGAGCGACTGGCTCGAGGAAAACCCCGCCAATGCCCGCGCCGTAATTGGCAAGATCATCGATGCTGCTGCCGCGCGCGAGGCGGCAAAGAAAGCCCGCGAGCTGACCCGCCGCAAGGGTGCGATGGACATTGCTTCGCTGCCCGGCAAGCTTGCCGATTGCCAGGAGCGTGATCCCGCCAAGTGCGAATTGTTCCTCGTCGAGGGCGACAGTGCCGGCGGCTCGGCCAAGCAAGGGCGCGACCGGGCGATCCAGGCAATCCTGCCGCTCAAGGGCAAGATCCTCAACGTCGAGCGCGCACGCTTTGACCGGATCATTTCCTCCAAGGAAGTCGGCACCCTGATCCAGGCGATGGGCACCGGCATCCGCGACGAATTTAACCTCGAAAAGCTCCGCTATCACAAGATCATCATCATGACCGACGCCGATGTCGACGGCGCGCATATTCGCACCTTGCTGCTGACCTTCTTCCACCGCCAGATGCCGGAGATCATCCGCGCCGGGCACCTCTTCATCGCGCAGCCGCCGCTCTACAAGGTCAGCAAGGGCCGCAGCGAGGTCTATCTCAAGGACGCCGGTGCGCTTGATCGCTATCTCGTCGAGGCCGGCCTTGCGGGCCGCCTGCTTGAGACAGCCGGCGGTACCCGCGGCGGCATCGAATTGCAGGGCCTGGTGGAACACGCCATGCGTCTCAAAAGCCTGATGGGCTTTGTGCCGCGTCGGTATGATCCGGCGATCATCGAGGCGTTGGCGCTTGCCGGGGTGCTTGATCCCGAGCTTGACCGGGCGGGCCGCGAGGCGGCGCTGGCCCTGGCCGCCACATGGCTCGATGTCGGCGAACGCGACGCCAAGTGGACTGCTTCCATGACCGATGCCGGCGATATCACCATTCAACGCCTCTGGCGCGGGGTTACCGATCACCATGTCGTCGAATCTGCCTTTCTGACCAGCGCGGAAGCCCGCAAACTTGCTCGGCTCGCTGGCGAGCAGGCCGAAGTTTACGCCAGCACGGCGCAGCTGGTGAAGGTGGGTGCAGCGACCGAAGAGGCCGAGCCAGAGGTTGCCGCCGACGAGGGGGAAGAAAGCGAACCCGTCGC
Organism: Novosphingobium sp.; assembly: GCA_031362485.1. Classification (GTDB taxonomy): domain Bacteria; phylum Pseudomonadota; class Alphaproteobacteria; order Sphingomonadales; family Sphingomonadaceae; genus Novosphingobium. The sequence goes on along the minus strand of JANLSP010000101.1, from coordinate 3,768 downwards.
TGTGCGTGCCGCTGGCAAGGACAGTGCGATCACCCGGCCTTCCGAACTGCTCGATGCCGTACTTGCGGCGGGGCGCAAGGGGCTGTCGATTGCGCGATACAAGGGTCTGGGCGAAATGAACGCCGAACAGCTCTGGGAAACCACGCTTGATCCGGAAAACCGTGCGCTGCTGCAGGTCAAGGTCGAAGACGCCGACGTCACTGACGAGATTTTCACCCGGCTGATGGGCGATGTGGTTGAGCCGCGCCGCGAATTCATTCAGGAAAATGCGCTCAACGTGGCGAACCTCGACGTTTGACCGGTTATTGCCGCCCGACTTACTCCCGCTGACAAAAAGATACACGAAGCTACTTGGCGATGCGGCGTCGGCGCGCCTAACGCGGGAGTCAAAGGGCCCGGGAACCAGAGGACGAGCGATTGATGGCCAGTCATAGCGCGAGACGTGTCCTTGGCTCGGGGTTCGCGCTCGCATTGATTCCGGCGGCGGGTTTTGCACCGGCCCATGCCCAGCAGGCCGAACAGAACGCCGCCACTCAGTCGGACGATGCTTTCGGGCGAACGGTCGGAAACGAGCGTAGCGGGCTCTATAGCGGCGATGACGTGCGCGGCTTCAGCCCGGGCGAGGCGGGGAACAACCGGATGGAGGGGCTTTACATCGATTTTTCTGGCTTTCTCTCGTCCCGGCTCACTGAGGGCAGCACGGTGCGCGTTGGGCTGGCGGCGCAGCGCTATCCCTTTCCCGCGCCATCGGGCCTGATCGACTATGAATTGTTCACCCCTGGCGCCCAGTCAGAGCTGCATGTCGAAATCGACAGTGCCGGGTCGGTCGCGCGCGGTCCGGGATTTCAGGTCAATGCCAAGCTGCCGATTGCCGGCGAGCGCTTCGGCATTGCCGCCGGATTCGCCGTACGCGATGCCACGCGCCCCGAAGGCGGCGAGCATCACTTCCGCACGTGGGCGGCCTCGGCTGCCTTCCGCCCGGCCCAGGGCACCGAATTCCTGCTGTTCGCCAGCGATTTCCGCACGCTGAGCTTCGAGGCGCGGCCGAACTACTTCCCCGCTGACACCGCGCTGCCGCCGCAGGTCGAGCGGGCGAAGTTCCTCGGGCTCGACTGGACCGGGACCGACTCGGTCGGCCAGGTCCATGGTGCCCTGGCCAGGGTCGCGCTGGGCGAGGGCTGGCGCGTGCATGCCGGGCTGTTTCTGGCGCGCCGGCGGATGCACCCTTCCTTTGCCGATCTGTTGCTGGGGGTGACGCCGGCGGGCGAGGCGCGGAGGGTGGTGATCGCCGACGATGGCAACCGTGAATCCAGCCTGTCGGGCGAGTTTCGCCTGATCCGCGAATGGCAGTCGGGCGCGTTGTCGCACACCCTGACCGCGAGTGTGCGCGGCCGCTCGAAGGAGCGGCTGTTCGGCGGCGCGGTGGCGTTGCAGCTGGGGACCGGGCCGATCGCCGATCCACTCTTTTGGCCTGCCCGCCCGGCCTATAGCCTTGGCCCCAAGAGCACCGACACTGTCCGCCAGCTGGCCGGAGGGCTGAGCTACAACCTGTTATGGCAGGGCCGCGCAAGCCTCGATATCGGCGTTTCGCAGGGGACTTACACCAAGCGGATCGACTTTGCCGATCCGGCCTTGGCCGATCCGGTCAGCCGCGACCGGCCGCTGCTTTGGAACGTCTCGGCTTCGGTTTCACTGGGGCGCAACGTGATTGCCTTTGCCAGCATGTCGCGGGGGCAGGAAGACGCGGTGATCGCGCCCGAGGTGGCGGTCAACCGCGCCGAAGCCCCGCCGGCGATCCGCACCCGCCAGTTCGAGGCCGGCCTGCGCATCGCGCTCGGCCGCCACCTGGCGCTGGTCGCCGGCGCCTTCGAGATCTCGCGCCCCTACTACAACCTCGATGCTGGATCGCGCTTTCGCGAGCTGGGCCGCCTGACCAACCGGGGCCTCGAGTTTTCGCTCACTGGCCAACTGGCGCCCGGCCTGAGCCTCGTCGGCGGGCTGCTGCTCGCCGATCCCAGCATCGCGGGCGAGGCCGTCGCCAGCGGCCAGATCGGCAAGCGCCCGGTGGGCCAGGCGCGGCGGCGGATTGTCGCCAATCTCGAATGGCGCGGCCAGGGCGGCAAAGGGCCGTTGTCGTTCGATCTTTATGGCGAAGCCATTTCCAGCCGCACAGGCAATGTCGCCAACACGCTCGTCGCCCCGCCGCGGTCGAACATCAATCTCGGCGCGCGCTATCGCTTCGATCTGGCCAAAGCGAAGATGATCCTGCGCCCGCAGATCACTAACCTGTTCAACTCCTATGGCTGGCAGGTCTCACCAGCCGGCGGTTTCCTCTACACGCCTGACCGGCATGTTGTCGTCTCGCTGATATCGAACTGGTAAACTATCAGCCAAGCAGCCGCAGCGCCATGGCGCGCACGTCGTCGGCCATGTCTTCCCGCGCCAACGCCAGGGCCAGCGTCGCCTCGACAAAGCCCACTTTCGAGCCGCAATCGAAGCGCCGGCCGGCAAAGGTCACCGCGTGGAACGGCTGCTGACCCAGCATTTTCGCCATGGCATCGGTCAACTGGATCTCGCCGCCCGCGCCCTTGCGCTGCTTTTCGAGCACACCCATCACTTCGGGCTGAAGAATATAGCGACCCGAGATGATCAGGTTCGATGGCGCGGTCTCCACCGGCGGCTTCTCGACCAGGCCCAACACTTCGGTGATGGCGCCTTTCGACGCCCCCGGCGCGATCACGCCGTAGCTTGAAACTTCCTCATGCGGCACTTCGAGCACCGAGATCAGATTGCCGCCGATTTCATTATAGGCATCGACCATCTGCTTCATGCAGCCAGGCGAGCCGATCATCAGTTCATCAGGCAGGAAGATGGCGAAAGGTTCATCGCCAACGATCGCGCGCGCACACCAGATGGCGTGGCCAAGTCCCAGCGGCACCTGCTGGCGAACCGCGACCAGATTGCCCGGGGCGAGGCGCGTCGGCTCAAGAATTTCGAGAGTCTTGGCGCGGTCGCGCATTGTCGCTTCCAGCTCGAAGGCAATGTCGAAATGATCGACAATCGCCGTCTTGCCGCGCCCGGTAACGAAGATCATCTGCTCGATCCCCGCCTCGCGCGCCTCGTCCACTGCATACTGGATCAGCGGCCGGTCGATGATCGGCAGCATCTCCTTGGGGATCGCCTTGGTGGCGGGCAGGAAGCGCGTGCCCAGCCCGGCGACGGGAAAGACGGCTTTACGGATCGGGCGGGGCTTCTGGCTCATCGCGGCGCGAAATCGCAGGTCGCCGGGGAAGCGTCAAGCCAGCGTCTTGCCGCGCATCCGTTTCGCGCTAAAGCTTGGCCATGGACAAGATCATCATTCATGGCGGCAAACGCCTTTCCGGCACCATCCCCATCTCCGGCGCGAAGAACGCCGCGCTGACCCTGCTGCCTTGCGCACTGCTCACCGACGAGCCGCTGACGCTCCGAAATCTGCCACGGCTGGCCGACATCGACGGCTTCCAGCATCTGATGAACCAGTTCGGCATTTCGACCACCATCGCCGGCAGCCGCCCGGAGGATTTCGGCCGGGTGATGACGTTGGAGGCCACGCGCATTACCAGCTCGGTCGCGCCTTACGAACTGGTCCGCAAGATGCGCGCTTCGATCCTGGTGCTGGGGCCAATGCTGGCGCGGATGGGCGAGGCGACGGTGTCGCTGCCCGGCGGCTGCGCCATCGGCAACCGGCCGATCGACCTGCACCTGAAGGTTCTGGAGGCCCTTGGCGCG
>JANLSP010000083.1:0-2988 GCA_031362485.1 Novosphingobium sp. | reverse complement strand
CTCTTGTAAGGTCGTTGTCTGGCCGCTTGTGTATGTTGCCGATTTGGGTTGGGCGATTTCAATCGGCAAAGCTGCAATGCGGAGAAGCCCCAATCGTTCAAACGAATGAAATACACTTGGTGACCTTATGTCGTGGTTGACGGAGGCAATCAAGCCCCTTCGGTGTTGGAAGGTGTTATTCAACGCCGATCAGTGGTCCCGTTTTCACGCCGATCGACAGACGGTAGGAGTAAGGCCAGTTTTTAGGTCCGATTCGAAGCGCTCGAACTGCTTTGTTGAATGACAGGCTTGAGGCGCTTCTCTGCCGAAATGACTACCGCCCCGCCAGTTAGGCCTTGATTTTGAGGCCGGCCATGCTCCGCATGCATTGCAGCAGCATGTGAGGCTGAGGGCTTGGGATCAGGTAATGCGAGTAAGCTAACCTGCGAAACAGCTCAGCCGCCTGCTCGGCAGATATTTCTTTCGCGCGCACGGCCGGCATGCGTTCAAGCGCATCCCCCAGCAAACCGACCCAGGTTAACTGCCTCGACCTGGTGCTTTCGGCGCAACGACATGAAGGCCACCGCGGCCAATGGTGTGAAATCGCGCCCTACGTGCGCAGCTTGATGCTGCGTTCGGTGCCCGATGACTGGGGGCAGAACCGCGATCCGGTCCTCGCGATCACCCGGCTGGACAGCCCCGCCCGCCGCGAACGCCCGTCTGCAGATACTCTCGCTGCCAGCCTCGCCGGGTTGGTGCCGATGGTGGAAGGGACGCTCGCCTTCGGCATGCGCAAGGTTGCCGCCCTGCGCGGCGGGAGCTTCGTCATTACGGTCACCTCAGTCGACTATTCGGCCGGTGGCGGCCTTACGGGGCAATGGTATCACTAAGGCGTGTTCGAAGTGTCGGAAGGCCAGGCGCTGGTGGTCGAGGGGGACCTGCGCGGCGGCGTCAATACACTGTCGCTGGCGCTCACCGATGCGCTGGGCGGCACGCTCGACTGGTCCAATGCGCAGACCAGCCTCAACCGCAAGCAGGCCCACATCGACGCCGACGGCTTCCTGCGGTTTGTCATTGCCGGCGAGGATCCCGGCATTGCTAACTGGCTTGATACCCTGGGGCACCCGGTTGGCGTCATGCAATTGCGCTGGACCGGATGCCCCCAGGCGCCGGGCCTGACCTTCCGTCTGGTCGACATCGCCGCAGTGGCGGCCAGCTTGCCGCCCGAAACCCGCAAGGTCACGCAGGTGGAGCGCGATGCGATCCTGCGCCACCGCGCGGCCGGAGTGCGGCTTCGCACCTACTGGTAACGACCGCCCCGCCCGGCACATGTGGCCGACTGCACGGCCCACATTTCAGTTGGATTTTATTTGATAAGCACTTGAATTGTTTTGGGCGGAAAACGGTTAGGTTTGATAAATTATCCATATAAATCAATAGATTTGTGCGGAATCATAATCCGCGTGTCGGGGGTTCGAGTCCCTCCTCCGCTACCAAAAATACTAATAAAGACAATAGATTAAGCACCACTCAAGCATGTTTTTTCTTTGCCCACTGCATAGCACATTCATGGCACACTTTCAGATCGAGGGGAGGGCCATTCATGGACAGGTTCTCCGCTTAAGTGCCGCAGTGTTCGTTCACTATCTGTTCTAAGTGCGGAGAAGATCAGCTGTAGAAAATGGGGAAGACCTTCCTCAGCACAAATTTTGAGAGGAATCGCTGGCCTGGAACGCTTTCACCGGCGTGTTGCGCGGAAGAGCGACGTGTTTGCGCGGGTTCGTCGAACCGTTGCGCAACGACTGCTCAAAAATGCGCATTTGTGACGCATTGAAGCGCACACGGTGATTCGCGTCCCGTTCCGGAATTCCTATAAGTTCTTTGTTTGTTCTTTTCGCTTTCCTACAGCCTGATTGCGCAGGATAGCTGTCGGCTCAACCATTCGAGTCGAGGCCTGGCGTGATCACTTCACACAATGACCTTCCGTCACGCGTCGCGCGTTTGATCGAGCGCGCCGTCAAGGTAAGCGGCAAATCGTACTCCGAGATAGCGCGGGTCGCAGGGATCAAGCGTCACAGCCTGCGCCGCTCGCTCAGCGGCGGACGACCTGTCACCCTGGACGAAGTCGTCATGATTTTTGAGGCATCCGATCTTGCCGGCGAGGAGACCCTGTTGCTTCTCCTGTTGGTCGGAGAGGATTTCGCACTCGCCAGATCCGGAACCGGACCGGCGCAATTTCTGGGTGAGCTCTTCAAACGCGCGCCGCTCGAGATAATCGAACAACTGGGTGAGGATATCGATGAGTTGCGTCCTCGTTGGGCGCATGGCACTGCCAAATTGCTCGCACGGACGCTCACCCAGCACATTGCCGATCTCAATCGGCGCGGTGACGCGATTGGCGGGGCCCGATACTCTGCTGCTGTCGGAGAGTGATCCCATGACCACAATGCCAGACAATGCGGCGTTTGAGCCAGGCGCCCATCAGCGCTTGCTCCGCCTGCCCGAAGTCATGCGCCGCGTAGGTCTGAAGCGCTCCGCGATCTACCAACGGATGAGCGAAGGCAGATTTCCGAAGTCACGGTCACTTGGCATAAAGTGCGCGGTGTGGGTGGAATCCGAAGTTGACAAATGGATCCATTCGATCGCACTGGGTGAGTGATATCTGGCTTAATCAGCAGTTGTGCCCTGGTGGGCCTTCATCACTTTTCTGGAACATTGATCCTCGCAGCCCCGACAAAAGTCGGCGCAGCGATTAGCAGGCTTCAAATTTCACGCGCTGATTATTGCCACTGGAACGCCGTGACCTCCCCGGCGCTTTCGGTCACATTCACATCAAAATCGAACTATTTGCCTTGGCCACGCCCTTGAGTGTGCAGGGCGGTGACAAAACCAGCCACTGTAACGCTGGCGTTGTGCTGAGCGGGGCGGCGTAAAAGTCTGCCAGTGGATAGGTTGGTCCTTTTGGGGGTCGACCGGGGATGTATGCCGTGGAGAGCTATGCCGCCGTTC
>JANLSP010000049.1:0-3031 GCA_031362485.1 Novosphingobium sp. | reverse complement strand
CCGGCATCATGGTGTGCCTTGACCCGTGCGGCGATGTCTGCGGTTCCGCCCCAGGCAAACAGGCCGTCGATCAACCGGTCGCTCACCGTCGCGATGTCTTCGTCGGTGTAGCCATAGCGCTTCCAGTTGTTGGCGTAGTTGGGCAGGCCGGTGTAGAATTGCACAGCGCCGCGTGCCAGCGCGCGGGCTTCATCGGGATCGCTCTCCAGCACCACGCCCGTTTCGGGGGCGAGCAGCTTGCCCGGCCCCAGGATGGCCCGCGCTGCGGCGGTGTGTTCCGTCGTAACCAGATAGGGATGCGCGCCGGCGGTCTTGTCGCGCGAGAGGGCCAGCATCTGCGGGCCGAGCGCCGCGACGCACAACGAGTCGGCTGGCAGGCCCGCGGCGAGTGCTTCGTCGATCCACTGACGCGTCTTGGCGATGGGCTTGACCCAGGCTTCGCCGATCAGCGGGCCATGACTGACCCCGATGCCCAGCCACACCCGCGCCTGCCGTTCGGGCGATTGTCCCTTCCACCAGGCGGCAACATCGGCGGCATCCTGTTTCCAGATGTTGATGATACCGGTGCCGAAGGTGATCCGGCTGGTCTTCGAGAGCAAGCGGTCGACATCGGTCAGCACCTGATCATCGATCCCGCCCGGAATCCACAGCGCGCCATAGCCAAGCGCGTCGAGCTCCATCGCGGCTCCGTCGATTGCGGCGTTATCACCAAAACGCAGTTCCGTGGCCCACACGCCCACGCGCCCGATCTGGGGTATCATTCTTGCTCTCCCGTTTGAACTCTCAGGATTGATCTTGGAGTGGCTGGTGGCGCGCTGCAAGCGTCATCTCGCTACAACCAGCCGATCCGGCGGAAACGCAGCCACAGGCCCCCGCAGATCGCGAATATGCCGCCCAGCACGGCGAAATAGCCATAGCGCCAGCGCAGTTCGGGCATCACGTCGAAATTCATTCCGTAAATGCCGGCAATCGCTGTCGGCACGGCAAGAATCGCAGCGTATGCCGCAAGCTGGCGAGTCATCGTCCCTTGGCGATGTTGCTCGAGCAGGCTGGCGGTTTCGACAATGGAATCGAGCGTTTCCTTCAGCCCGCGCATCCGCGTGAGGCTGCGCCGGACATGATCGAGCACGTCGCGGAACCAGACCATCGCCGAAGTGTCGACCGCCGGCAGAGCATGCGTCGCCAGCCGGTGGCAAACTTCTTCCATCGGCCCGACAACCCGTTCGAAGCGGCGCAGCTGGCGGCGGAGGCGGAAAATGCGGCGGATGGTCGAAGGCTCGGGAAACGCGTCTATCGCCCGCTCCTCCATGGTCTGCACCGCCACTTCCAGCTTGTCCAGAATCGGCTGATAGCCGTCCGCTATGAAATCCAGAATTGCGTGGGCGACGAAATCGGGGCCCTCGGCCAGCCGGGTGTGGTCGGTTTCGAGCCGCTGGCGCAGCGCGGCATGGGCGCGGGTCGAGCCGAAGCGAACGGTGACGATGAAATCTGACCCCAGAAACACAGCCGTTTGGCCGAACTCGATTCGCTCTCCCTCCTCGATCGCGGCGGTCCGCGCGATGATGAACAACTGCCCGCCATAAATCTCCACTTTGGGCATTTGTGCGGGGTTGAGCGCATCTTCGACCGCGAGCGGATGCAGGCCAAACTGCCTGCGCACCAGATCGAGCTCTTGCGGCGTCGGTTCGGCAAGCCCCACCCAGTCGAACTCGCCCTTCGCCAGCGCGGGGCGGGCTGCGCCATCCAGCGTCAGCTCTGCCTCATTGGGCTTGCCCTCAGTATAGCGCCAGGCTGCGATCACGGTCATGGCGCGCTTGTGGCAAGCGCGGGCGGTACTGGCAATCTCCGCCTTGACTGCTTACACAGCTTCAAACAGCCGGATAGCCTCGATGAATGCGAATGATGCCAGGGACAGACCGCTCGATATGCTGATCATCGGGGCCGGCATATCAGGTATCGGCATGGCGGCAAAGCTCGCTATGCATTGCCCGGCCAAGCGCTATCTGATGCTTGATCGGCGCGAGCATGCGGGCGGCACCTGGGATCTGTTCCGCTACCCGGGAATCAGGTCCGACAGCGACATGCACACTTTCGCCTACAACTTCGCCCCATGGCGCGAAGCAGAGACGATAGCATCCGCGGCGCAAATCAGGGACTATCTTGGCCGGGTTGTCTCCGATCATGGCATTGCCGCAAACATGCGCTTCGGCCGGCAGGTGGAAAGCGCAGACTGGGACAGCACAGCAGGCGTCTGGCGAGTGCGGGCAGTGTTGGCCGATGGCACGCCGGAAGTGCTCGCCTGCCGCTTCCTGTTTCTGGGCACTGGCTACTATGACTACGACGAGCCCCACGATGCCGCGCTTCTAGGGCTGTCAGATTTCAGGGGCCAGGTAATCCACCCCCAATTTTGGCCCGAAGATTTCGATTACACCGGCAAGAAGGTCGTCATCATCGGGTCGGGCGCGACGGCCGTCACGATCGTCCCCGCAATGGCCGCCAGGGCAAGCCATGTCACCATGCTCCAGCGCACGCCAACCTGGTATGGGATCCGCCCAGCGCGTGACCGGCTCGCCAACGCGCTGCGGCGCTGGCTGCCGGAAAAGTGGGCCTGGGCGATCAATCGCACGCGCGCGCTGCGTCTGCACGAATTCCTGTTTCGGCGCGCGCGCAGCAATCCGGAAGCATTTGGCAATGTCCTCAAGGATATGGTTCGCAAGGAACTGGGCGATGCCTGGAATGAAGCCGATTACACCCCGCCCTACAATCCCTGGGATCAACGACTTTGCCTGGTGCCGGATGGCGACATGTTCAAGGCAATCCGCGAAGGTCGCGCGAGCGTCATGACCGGCGAGATCTCCGCTGTCACCGCCACCGGCATCACGCTAAAAGCCGGCCGCCAGCTGGAGGCCGATGTCATCGTCACGGCGACCGGGCTGCGGCTCGCCACGCTGGGCAAGATCGAGCTTAGTCTCGATGGCACACGCATCGATGCGGCGCAGCACTTCTGGTATCGTGATTGCATGCTGTCGAA
>JANLSP010000002.1:0-14972 GCA_031362485.1 Novosphingobium sp. | reverse complement strand
CTTGGTCAGCCCATAGATCTCGTTGTTGAACAGCAGGATCTGGCAATCAAGATTGCGGCGCAGAATGTGCATCGTGTGGTTGCCGCCAATCGACATGCCATCGCCATCGCCGGTGACCAGCCAGACGTCGAGTTCCGGATTGGCGAGCTTGATGCCAGTCGCAAATGCTGGCGCGCGGCCATGGATCGTGTGGAAGCCATAGGAATTGATGTAATAGGGAAAGCGGCTCGAGCAGCCGATTCCGGAGACGAAGACCGTCTTGGCGGGATCAGCGCCGATTTCGGGCAGCGTGCGTTGCACGGCTTTGAGGATCGCATAGTCGCCGCAGCCGGGGCACCAGCGGACTTCCTGATCGCTCTCCCAGTCCTTGAGCGACGTCACGAAAGGGGTCATGTCGTTCATATTATCAATCCAAATCGCAAACACGTTTGATTACATCTAATGTCAGCGCATTGTTGCACTGAACTCTGGCATGTTCAAATATTGCCACATAGCCGTCCGGTTAAAAACATCGCCAACTCTCTTTTTTCACTTTCGTGCCTATGGCATGACATCTCATGAGTTCCCTGCCTTTAGCGTGGGCAGCTGGGTGTCATCGGCCGGCACTTCGCCACCTTCATTGCCGGGAATGTGGTCGAAAAACGCGGCGATTGCAGTTTCAATCTCGGCGATGGTGAACGGCTGACCGGACACCTTGTTGAGCGGCTTGGCATCAACCAGAAACTGGTCGCGCAGTACGGTTTTGAACTGGCCAGTGTTCATTTCGGGCACGAGAATGTTCTCATAGCTCTTCAGCAGGTCGCCGAGATTGGCCGGCAGAGGCCAGATGTGGCGCACATGGATGTGGCTGACGTCCAGCCCCTTGGTGCGTGCACGGCGGACAGCCTGGTGGATCGGACCGAAGGTCGATCCCCAGCCGACAATCGCGAGCTTACCGCCAGCCTTGCCGAGGCTGACTTCCTGCGCGGGAATGCCCTTGGCAATGCCGTCAATCTTCGCCTGCCGGGCATCGGTTTGCGCTTGGTGGGTCTCTGCCGAATAGTCGAGATCGCCGGTTTCGGGGGCCTTTTCGATACCGCCGATGCGGTGCATCAGATCCGGGGTACCTGCTTTGATCCACGGGCGCACGCCGCGTTCATCACGCTTGTAGGGCAGCACCTGATCACCCCCGTTCTTTTCCTCAAGGAAAGTCACAGGAAACGGCTCGAAGTTATCGGGATCGGGGACTTTCCACGGCTCGGCCGCATTGGCGATATAGCCATCGGTCAGCAGCATAACCGGGGTCATGTATTGCACGGCAATGCGCACTGCCTCGATCGCGACTTCAAAGGCGTCTGCGGGCGAACGCGCGGAAACGACCGGCATCGGGGCATCGCCATTGCGGCCATAAACGGCCTGATAGAGGTCGCTCTGCTCCGTCTTGGTCGGCAAGCCGGTCGATGGCCCGCCGCGCTGGGAATTGACGATGACCAGCGGCAGTTCGGTCATAACCGCAAGGCCCATTGCCTCGCCCTTGAGCGCAATGCCCGGGCCCGACGACGAGGTTACACCGAGTTGCCCGGCGTAAGAGGCGCCGATTGCCGCGCAGATCGCAGCGATCTCGTCTTCCGCCTGGAAGGTGGTGACGCCGAATTCCTTCATCTTCACCAGATTGTGCAAGATCGCCGAGGCCGGCGTGATCGGGTAGCCGCCAAAAAACATCTTGAGGCCCGCCAGCTGCGCTCCCGCGACCAGGCCAAGACTGACCGCTTCCGCGCCAGTGACAGTGCGATAGAGCCCCGGCGGCGAGGCTACAGGCTCAATGTGAAGCTTACCGACCATGCCGCCAAGCTCTGCGGTCTCGCCATAGGCGTGGCCGGCATTCAGCGCCGCGATGTTGGCATCGGCCAGCACCGGGTTCTTCTTGAACTTGTCCTTCAGCCAATCGATCAACGGCGCGCGATCACGATCGAACATCCACAGCGCCAGACCCAGCGTCCACATGTTCTTGCAGCGCAGGGCCTCCTTGTTGCCGAGCCCAAACGGCTTGACCGATTCGAGCGTCTGCGCGCTGATGTCGAAAGCCAGCACCTGCCACTTGGCGAGGCTGCCATCGTCAATCGGGCTGGCCTCATACTTCGCCTTCTCGAGATTGCGTTTGGTGAACTCGCCAGTGTCGGCAATGACCAGACCGCCGGGCTTGAGCGCCTGGACATTGGTCTTCAGCGCCGCCGGGTTCATCGCCACCAGCACATCGGGCGCGTCGCCAGCCGTGGTGATGTCAGTCGATCCGAAATTGATCTGGAAAGCGGAAACGCCAAACAGCGTGCCCTGCGGCGCGCGGATTTCTGCCGGGAAGTCGGGAAAAGTCGCCAGGTCGTTGCCTGCCAGCGCAGTAGAAAGCGTGAACTGCCCTCCGGTAAGCTGCATGCCATCGCCGGAATCGCCAGCGAAGCGCACCACAACCGCTTCGGGAACAGAACCGTCGCGAGTAATCGCCGCAGAATCGCCTTCAGCCAGAATCGTCGCCATTTTCTTCCTCTTTGAACGGCATAAGTGCCGCCGTCTGCTCCCCTAAGCATCTCCCCCAAGCGCACAATTCAGAAAAACTGTCAGGGGCAGATACTGGAACTTGGGCAAACTCCCACTTGCCCTGCTAGTCAAGCGGCAATCCGCGCATTAGGGGCAGTCAGATCAGTTTGTGCCCAAGATGTTTGCCTGATGCTGAACCATTCCCCTTCCCGGCCCTGCGAGACGGCACAATGAGCGATACTTCTATCCTGCCCTATCGGCCCTGCGTCGGCATCATGCTGGTCAACCAGCAAGGACTGGTTTTTGTCGGCAAGCGCATCGATACGCGCGGCCAGCCCAGTGAAGGTGATTTCTGGCAGATGCCACAGGGCGGGATCGACGACGGCGAAGATCTCGAACAAGCCGCCTGGCGCGAACTGGCGGAGGAAACCGGGGTCATTGCCCATCAGGCCCAGTTGATTGCGCGCACGCGTGAGGAAGTGTTCTATGACTTGCCCGATGAACTGGTCAGCAAGCTGTGGAAGGGCCGCTTTCGCGGCCAACGCCAGCACTGGTTCCTCGCGCGGTTCTCCGGCGTCGACGCCGATATCCAGCTTGATGCGCATGATCCGGCCGAGTTCATCGATTGGCGCTGGGCAGACCCGGAAACGCTTCCCGAGCTGATCGTGCCGTTCAAAGCCCGCGTGTATCGCAGCGTGCTGGAAGAATTTCGCGCGCTGATCTGACGGCTGCTCAGGCTCAGTTCTCGGTAATCACCGGCTCGGGCTTGATTGCCTCGGCAGAGACAACACGGGGCGATGGGCCCTTGGCAAGTGCCGCAGACAAAGTCTGGGTGGCCGCGCAGCTTTCGCCACACAGGCTCCGCAGCCGAACCAGATTTCGCCGTGCCCGTTCAACCGCGCCCTTTTCCACCAGCGCCACACCTTCACCGGCAATCGCAGAAACGTTTTGCGGTTCATTGGCCAGCGCCAGCCGGAAATAGTGCAGTGCCTTGCCCTGCATGCCATCGCGCCGGGTTGCTTGCGCGAGTGCAATCAGCACTTCGACATCGCCGGGCTGAATGGTCAGGGCAGCTTCATAAGCATCGATAGCCGAAGTGATTCTCCCGGCAGTCAGTTCGCCATTGCCTTGCGCCAGAAGCGCAGAAACACGAGGATCCGAAGAGCGGGCCGGAGCGGAATGGCCGACGCTGGCCGAAAGACCTGCCAGAAGCGACAGCGCCAGCGCGGCGGAATAATAACGCATTACGAACTCCCTGACGGCACTGAGAGAAACTCGAGACCGCTGAACCATAGGTCACCTGAATATCATATGCACGACAGGCGTGCGACGAAAAATCCATCGGTCCCGTCCCGATACGGTGTCAGACGATTTCCTGAACCGCGCGGCAAGCCCGAGCCTTCCGGCAACGGGTCTGCGCGAAACCGGCTGCTGCGCGCAAGGAACGCGGCAGTATGGTCAACCCCTTCCACATCCCGCAGTGAACAGGTCACATAAATCAAGCGTCCGCCGGGCTTTACCAGTGTCGCGGCAAGGTCGAGCAGGCGGGCCTGCAGGGCGACCAGTCGTTCCAGCTCGCGCGCGGTCAACCGCCAGCGGCCTTCGGGATTGCGCCGCCAGGTGCCTGTGCCGGAACAAGGTGCGTCAACCAGCACGGCATCAGCCTTGCCAGACCAGTCAACCAGGGCCTGCTCTTCCCGCCCGGGATCGAGCAGCAGGGTCTCGATGATCGAGGCCCCGGCCCGTTCGGCGCGTGGCGGCAGGCGCGACAAACGTCCGCGATCGGTATCGCATGCGAGAAGCATCCCGCGGTTGTCCATTGCTGCCGCCAGCGCCAGAGTCTTGCCCCCCGCCCCAGCGCACAGATCGATCACCGTTTCACCCGGGTGCCCGCCGACCGCTTCGCACACCAGCTGCGAGCCGGTGTCCTGCACTTCGATCAGTCCGGCCTTGTGGGCATCCCATTGCTCAACCGGCGTGCCGAACGGCAGGCGCAGGCCATGCAGCGCCGCTGTCGGCTCGCCCGCAACCGGCAGTTCGATGGTGCCGCGCGACGCCTTCAGGCTGTTCACGCGGATATCGAGCGGCGCGCGGCCGAGCAGATCGCCGTCCACTTCGGATGCGGCGAGCAATTTTTCCAGCCAGGCGGGCGCGACTCCCGGGCGGGCATAGCGCTCGCCCGGTTCAATCGGCGCAGGCGCATGCAGCGATCCATCGAACAACGCGCTGAGCGCGGCATCGCTTTTCGCGCAGGTCAGCATTGCCGCACGGCCGCTCAGCGGAACTTCGCCGCAGCTGCGGATCGCGCCATAGGCCAACTCACGCACTGCGCGCCGGTCGCTGCTGCCGGCGAAACGCCGCGTGCGGAACCATTCGGTGATGATCCGGTCGGCTGGTGCGCCATTGCTGCGCGCTGCGGCAATGACAAGATCCAGTATCTCGATAGCGGCCTGGACCCGCGCTGCGGGGGTCACGTCTTTTTATCCCGGCGCGGGGTGTTTGCGGCGCAAGCCACTCAGCGAGTGGGGTAGTTCGGCGCTTCGCGCGTGATCGTCACATCGTGGACATGGCTCTCGCGCAAGCCCGCATTGGTGATCCGCACGAACTTCGCCTTGGTGCGCAAGTCGTCGATAGTCGCCGAACCCGTGTAGCCCATCGCCGCCTTGATGCCGCCGACCAGCTGATGGATGACATCCCGCGCCGGACCTTTGAAGGGCACTTGACCTTCGATGCCTTCGGGCACCAGCTTCATCTGGTCCTTGATATCCTGCTGGAAATAGCGATCCGCGCTGCCGCGCGCCATCGCCCCGACCGATCCCATGCCCCGGTAGCTCTTATAGGCGCGACCCTGATAGAGAAATGTCTCGCCCGGCGCTTCCTCGGTGCCAGCCAGCAGCGAACCGATCATGATCACCGACGCGCCTGCTGCCAAGGCTTTTGCGGCATCTCCCGAAGTGCGCAGGCCGCCATCGGCGATGACCGGCACATTCGATTTCTGCGCCTCTTCGGCAGCTTCCATGATCGCGGTCAACTGGGGCACCCCCACCCCCGCGACGACGCGGGTGGTGCAGATCGACCCCGGGCCAATGCCGATCTTCAGCGCATCTGCCCCGGCATCGATCAACGCACGCGCCGCCTCGGCCGTGGCGATGTTGCCGGCTATGACCTGCGCCGAGTTGGACAGCTTCTTGACCCGCTCGACCGCTCTGCCGACATCGCGGTTATGGCCATGCGCGGTGTCGATGACGATCACATCGCATTCGGCTGCCAGCAGCGCTTCGGTGCGTTCAAAGCCCTTGTCGCCGACGGTCGTTGCAGCCGCAACGCGCAGGCGGCCTGCCGCGTCCTTGGTCGCATTAGGGTAATTCACTGCTTTTTCGATGTCCTTGACCGTAATCAGACCGATGCAACGGAACGCATCGTCGACCACGAGCAATTTTTCGATGCGGCGCTGGTGCAGGAGGCGCTGTGCCTCTTTCTCGCCGACACCCAGTTTGACCGTCGCAAGGTTTTCATGGGTCATCAACTCGCGCACCGGCTGGAGCGGATTGGCGGCGAAGCGCACATCGCGGTTGGTCAATATGCCGACAAGTTTGCCGCCCTTCTCGACCACGGGAATGCCGCTGATCCGGTGCGCCTGCATCAAGGCCTGCGCATCACCCAGCGTTGCATCGGGCCCGATGGTGATCGGATTGACCACCATGCCGCTCTCAAAGCGCTTGACCGCACGCACTGCAGCGCACTGTTCCTCGACTGTCAGATTGCGGTGCAGGACGCCGATACCGCCAAGCTGTGCCATGACGATCGCCATGTCTGCCTCTGTCACGGTGTCCATCGCCGAGGATATCACGGGAATATTGAGCGAGATGCTTTTGGTCAGGCGGGTGCGGGTATCGGCCATGCTGGGCACGATGTCGCTCTCGCCGGGGCGCAGCAGCACGTCGTCGAAAGTAAGGCCGAGGGGTATTTCCATAGGTGCCACAGTTCCAACTGACCCGGAGCTTCCCGGGAGATTCGTGGCGGCCCATGTAAACGCACCCGTCACTTGGCACAAGGCGGCAACGGGAAAGCCGTCTGCGCCGCTATCTGCGCATCGAACGCACGCGCCGTGTATCGCCAAACCAGCGGGCCAGCGCGACGTGAAAGGCCACGTCTTGCGCTGCGCCGCCCAGTTCGATTGTCCGCTTCAGGTTGTCCGCCGGGCGGTGGTAGGGGCCCTCGAAAAAAGCTTCCAGCCGCGCCGGATCGGCATAGGCACTTGACACCATGACCGCCGGAATGTCGTGCTGCATCAACGCCCAGCCATCCTGCCTGCGGACATAGGCATTGGCCGCATCCCCGCCGACGACCGCGCGCTTTTCGCGCCGGGCGACGGCTTCGATCTGGCTATCAAGCGGGGTCATGCCGCGTCCCACGATGGCCAGCGGTGTGCCGGCCGGAGCCAGCGCGATCGTGTCGATGTTAAATGCTGCGACAATCTGACCCAGCGGCAGTGGAGGATTTTCGGCGAAGGAGTGGGCGCCCAGCAAGCCAAGTTCTTCCGCCGTGGTCGCGAGGAAATAGATATCACGGTCAATCTTCGGTCCCTTGACCAGCCGCCGGGCAATCTCGGTCAGCGCAGCCACCCCGCTGGCGTTGTCGACGGCGCCGCGGCAGATGATGTCCTCGGCCGGCGGCTGACCACATATGCCAAAGTGATCCCAGTGTGCCACGAACAGCACTGCCCCGCTGCCCGGCCGCCGTCCCGGCAACTTGCCGATCAGGTTGAACGTGCTGATCGAAGTTCCGCGCGTTGTCGCTTCCAGAGACGCTGCCAGATCGAGCGGGATGGGGACGAAATCAGGTTGTGCGGCCGCTGCCTCAAGCGCGGCTATAGTGCGTCCGCTGCCTTGCAGAAGGTTTTGCAGACCCGCAGCCGTAATGAAAGCCTCAAGATCACCGCCAAGCGTTTCGCTGGCGAGCGCATAGCCGGGGCGAATGCGGCGGCTGCGCACATTGGCCAGAGTGCGCTCGCCGTCGAGCACAGTCATCACCCCGGAGGCTCCGGCTTCGAGCAAGGCGTTCTGCCGTTCGCTGTTTTCAATTCCACCGTCGAGTAGCAGTGCAACCCTGCCGGCGAGTTCGGTACGTGGCGGCATGGTCCCCTTTGCAAGGCCGACAAACAGTAGCGGCGCATCGCGAATCAGGCTGCGATTGCCCGATGTCAGGACCAGCACGGCCTCTGCGGGCGTATATTGCGGTCGTCCCCGCCTGCTAAACCGGGCCGACGAGAGTGCCGGAGAGCGCTCGATCAAGGCCACTGGGGCAAACCATTCGTTGCCGGGATCGTTGGTGCCTGAAACAAGGCCGATATCGAACCATTGCTTTCCGAGATAACGCAAGGTTCTCGCTTCGCCTTCGGTCCCGGGCTGCCGCCCCTGATAAGCATCGCTCGCCAGTTCGGAGATATGCGCCATCAACTGTTGTTCCAGCGCGCGGTCCGGTTTGGGCGCAGCATGGGCTGGCAACACCGCCAAAAGCGCGAGGAGCAATGACAGCACTGCGCAGGCGCGCGCCATCGCTTGCTTCGCTGTTCTTGCTGCGCCCCATTTCATTTTGTGAGACTACACCAAGCCGCCCTTGCAGCAAGATCAATGCAGCACCCTTTTTCGATTACTGCGCAGTCCAGCCGCCATCCATCGACAGGTTTGCGCCGGTTATGTTGGCAGCGGCCTCGCCGCACAGGAACACGGCCAATGCGGCAACATCCCCCGTCTGGACGAAGCTGCCCGTCGGCTGGCGCTCCAGCATGACATCGCGGATCACTTCCTCGCGGGTCAATCAGCGCGCCGCCATCGTGTCCGGGATCTGATTTTCCACCAGCGGCGTCCAGACATAGCCGGGGCTGATGCAATTGGCAGTAACGCCGCAGGTCGCGAGTTCCAGTGCCAAGGTCTTGGTCAGGCCGTCGAGGCCGTGCTTGGCCGCGACATAAGCGCTCTTGAACGGTGATGCGGTGAGCGAGTGAGCGGACGCGATATTGATTATCCGGCCCCAGCCCGTGCGTTTCATGTGGGGCACGGCAAGGCGGCTGGAGTCGAATGCGGCCGTCAGATTGAGCGCCAGGATTGTGTCCCACTTTTCCGGGGGAAACTCCTCAATCGGCGCAACATGCTGCATGCCGGCATTGTTGACCAGAATGTCGATCGCCCCTGCCCCCGCCATGACCTGTTCGACGCCCTCGCGCCGGGACAAATCGCCGGCGACATGCCGGGCGGTCAGTTCGCTGCACAGCGCGGCAATCTCGGCAGCCTCGCCAAAGCCAGACAGCACCACGTCGGCGCCCTCGGCCCGCAAGGCGCGCGCAATGGCAAGGCCGATGCCGGAAGTCGAACCGGTGATCAGGGCGCGTTTGCCGCTTAGAAACATGTAATTATCATAAAGCTGCTCGACTCCGGTTTTCGCTTAGCTAGATTGCCAGGTGAAATGCAATGCTGGCAGGACCGAATCCTGCCCTGCGACGAGGATCAATAGGCATGCGGCTCGACGATTTCGATCCCAATTCCGTAGATATTGAGGATCAGCGCGGCGGACGCGGTGGTATGCGCCTGCCGATCGGCGGTCGCGGCGGCAAGCTGGGCTGCGGCACGCTGGTGATCGTGCTGATCGCCTCGTGGTTCCTCGGCGTCGATCCCACCCAGTTGATCGGCGGGCTCGAGCAGGTGCAGCAACAGGTCCCGCAGGACCAGGCGCAGTCTCAGGCGGGCGGCAGCTCGGCCGTAGAGAGCTGCAACGTTGATGCGCTCTCCAAGCAGACCTGCAATGCGTTGTCCTCACTCAACAAGACATGGGAACCGGTTTTCCAGCAGTCGCAAATTGAGTTCACCCGGCCCAAGCTGGTGTTCTATGCGCAAAGCGGCCAGTCCGGCTGCGGCTCGGCGCAAAGCGCGATGGGGCCGTTCTATTGCCCAAGCGACAACGGAATCTATATCGACACCGATTTTTATCGCACGATGGAACAGGAACTTGGCGCCACGGGCCAGTTCGCGCGAGACTATGTCATCGCCCATGAATATGGCCATCACATCCAGAAGATGACTGGCATGTCAGATCAGGTGCGCTCATTGCAGTCGCAAAGCCCTGGCCGCGCAAACCAGCTGTCCGTTCGGCTCGAGCTTCAGGCCGATTGCTATGCCGGCGTCTGGGCATCAAAGAACAGCGACCGGCTGGAGCCAGGCGATATGGAGAGCGGGCTCAACGCTGCCCACCAGATCGGTGACGATGTGCTGATGCGCGGTGCCGGCCGCCGACCGGTCGAAGCTTCGTTCACCCACGGATCATCGGCGCAGCGCATAGAATGGCTGCGCAAGGGTTTGCAAAGCGGCAATGAAGACGCTTGCGATACGTTCGCCGATCTCCGGCGGTAAATAGGCAGGGAAAGCGCGATGCTCAGAATTTCCGCAAAACTTGCTTCATTTTCGGCGATCATCCTGCTTGCCGCACCCGCGCTCGCCGCTGAACCTGCCAAACCCGCCGCGGCCACACCCAATGTTGCACCCGCCACGCCCACACCCGCTCCCAGTGCCCCGGCTGGCACTTCGATTCAGACTCCGATGGATGATCTCGGCCTGCGCAAGGAAGCCATTCCGCCGGCGCTGATCGAATCCGTGGAAAATCCTTACAGCCTGCAAGGCCTCTCCCAGTGCAACCAGATCGTCGCGGAGGTCGAGGCGCTGGACGTCGCGCTGGGCAAAGACATCGATCTGCCGCAGGAAAGCGGTAGCCGCCTTGCCGCATCTGACTTGGTCAATTTTGCGGCGTCGAGCGTCATTCCGTTCCGCGGCCTGATCCGCGAAGTCACCGGTGCCAGCGGCAGGCAGCGACTCATGCAGGAAGCGGTGCTCGCCGGCTTCGCCCGTCGCGCCTTCCTGAAAGGCGTGGGCCAGACCCGCAAGTGCGCTTATCCGGCGCGCCCCGCCGACGCCCAGATCATCGCCGCACAGTCCTCAGCCTTGATGGCTAGTCTCGAAGCGCTGTGCGGCCCTAAACCTGACGGCACCCAGCGGAGCAGGCGCGAGGAATGGCTCAACACCCGCAAATGTCTGGAATACAAGCGCGCTAAAGAGCAGAGTGCTGCCCCTGCCGCTATCCCTGCCCCTACCCCCGCTCCCGCACGCCGCAATTGAGTTTCGCGTGCGGCTTCGCTAGCGGTTATTCATGCGCCTGACCGATTGTCATAACATCGAGGATTTCCGTCGGCTGGCGAAGCAACGCTTGCCCTGGCCAGTGTTCGACTACATCGACGGAGCGGCCGACGACGAACTGACCAAGGCGCGCAATACTGCCGCTTTCGCCGATTGCGACCTTGTTCCCGACGTTCTCGCCGGGGTCGAGAACATTGACACTTCGGTCACGATCATGGGCCGCAAGTCCGCGCTGCCGCTGATCCTCTCGCCCACTGCCCTCCAGCGCGTGTTCCATTGGCAGGGCGAGCGCGCTGTTGCCCGTGCGGCGGAGAAATTCGGCGTATGGTTCGGCATTTCCAGCCTGGCGACCGTAAGTATCGAGGAAGTGGCGGAGATGGTCTCCACGCCCAAGCTGTTCCAGCTCTATGTCCACCGCGACGAAGGACTGAACCGCTCGATGATCGAACGCTGCAAGGCGGCAAAGTTTGACGCCATCGCGCTGACTGTTGACACTATCGTCGGTGGCAAGCGCGAGCGCTGCGCACGAAGCGGCTTTGCTTCGCCGCCGCGCTTCACGCTAAGTTCGCTGCTGTCCTACGCCTCCCGGCCCGGCTGGGCGCTCAACTATGTCTGCCGCGAGAAGTTCTCGCTGCCCCAGCTCGATGGACACGTGAGCGAAGGAACCGGCAAGGCCATTTCGATCCAGTCCTATTTCAGTGAAATGCTCGATCCCACGCTCAACTGGAAAACGGCGGAGCGCATTCGCAGCGACTGGGGCGGCACGTTCTGCCTCAAGGGCGTGATGAGCGTTGGCGATGCGCGCCGTGCGGTGGAAATCGGCGCCGATGCGATCATGGTGTCCAACCACGGCGGCCGCCAGCTTGACGGCAGCCGCGCGCCGTTCGATCAGATTGCCGAAATCGCCGATGCTGTCGGAGGCCAAATCGAGATCATCTGCGACGGCGGCGTGCGCCGGGGCACGCATGTGCTGAAAGCGCTGGCGGCAGGTGCGGACTGTGCTTCGGGCGGAAGGCTCTATCTCTATGCGCTGGCGGCTGCCGGACAGGCCGGTGTCGAGCGCGCGATTGCGCTGCTCAAGGACGAGATCGAGCGCGACATGCGGCTGATGGGCGTGGCCTCGGTCGGCGAACTAAACCGCGAACGGCTGCGCTGGCGCTGAACGAATTCAAGAATAGGTGGAGGATGCCATGACTGACCTGCGTTTCGACAACCGTGTCGCTGTAATCACCGGCGCCGGCCGGGGCCTTGGCCGCAGCTATGCGCTGCTGCTGGCCTCGCGCGGGGCCAAAGTGGTGGTCAATGATCTGGGTGTGACCCGCTATGGCGAGGCCCCCGATTCGAGCCCGGCGCAAGATGTCGTCGACGAGATCAAGGCCCTGGGCGGCGAGGCTGTCGCCAATACTGACAGCGTCTCTTCCGCCGAGGGCGGCCAAGCGATCATCCAGACCGCACTCGAGCATTTCGGCCGCATCGACATCGTCATCGCCAATGCCGGCTTCAATCGCCCCAAGCCGGTCAAGGACCTGGCGCTCGACGATTTCGAGGCGATTCTCGGCGTGCACTTGATGGGCGGCTATCATCTGGTCCGCCCGGCTTTCCCGCTGATGTGCGCGCAGGGCTATGGCCGCATCGTGCTGACTTCGTCGATCGCCGGCATCTATAGCGAAAAGATGTTGGCCGGCTATGCGGTCGCCAAAGCGGGCCTGATCGGTCTGTCCCAGGTGCTGGCGCATGAAGGCGCGGCGGAAAATGTTTTCTGCAACGCCATTCTGCCCTCCGCCGAAACCCGGCTATCGGAAGGGCGCGACACCTCGATGTTTCCCGACATGCGCTCTGAACTGGTCGCGCCGCTGGTCGCCTGGCTGTGCCACGAAAGCTGCACGGTTAACGGCCAGTTGCCGATCGCACTCGCCGGGCGGCTGGCGCGCGCTTATGTTGCCGAGACGGTCGGGGTCTATCAAAGCGAGTGGACTATCGAACAGGTCGCGGCGCGCTGGGCGGAAATTGGCGACACGAGCAAGAGCGTGGTCTTCCCGTCGCTGCCCAGCGGCTTCAACGATCATCTGGGCTACAGCTTTGCCATGGCCAAGGCTGGCGGAGCCAAGACCAAGGCGGAGTTGGGATTGTGAGCGATACGCCTGTCACCATGACTGAGGTCGAACGGGCAACGCTCGACTTCGTCGCCAATCACCGCGCGAATTACATCGCCACGCAGGGCCGTGATGGCCACATTCTCGACTATCGTCACCTCGGCGGCCACCGCTTCACCACTTGCCTGCTGCTGGCCTATCAGGGTCGCAAATCGGGCGAGCGGCGGATTACGCCGCTGATCTATGGTGACATCGGCGGCGAGGTCGTTGTGGTCGCGTCCAAAGGCGGGGCGGATGTTCACCCAGCCTGGTATGTCAACTTGCGCGAAATGGACGAGCTTGTCTTCCAGATCGGCGGTCAGGCCTTCACTGCAACATGGCGCGAACCTGAAGGCGCGGAGCGCGATGCCGTCTGGCAGTTCATGGCCAGCGTCTATCCCCCTTATCTCGATTATCAGGCCGCAACCACCCGGACCATCCCAATCGTCATGCTGCAACCCGGCGAGGAAGTGCCTGCGCTGCGGGGCTGATCGCGAAATAATCAACACGGGGGCTTAAACCCGCAGTCAAGCCGCCGTTAACCATGGCATGACTGCACATGACCCCCGATTCGCATCCGAACAGCGCGGCATTTTGCGCTGGTTGGGCTTTGGTTCCCAGACCCCTGTCCATCAGGAGCACGACGAGAAGCAAGGCGAGGACCTCGCCAATCTTGACCCACGCGAGCGGCGGCGGCGGCAATTGCTAACCGATGTCGGCAGTTTCCTCATCACGCACCGGCTCGAAGTGAATCCCTATACTCTGGCAATTGCGCATGACGTCATCACTGGTGCTGACCAGCGCCTTGCCCGCCAGATCGAAGTGCGGGTTGCGGCACGTGAGCCGGTGACGCTTGAGTGGCTGGAGGAAGTCGGTCGGGGCAGCGCGACCGGAGACGGGTCGGCAGCGCTTAACGCGATGATGGCCAAGCTGGAGAGCAGCCTGACGGAATTCGCCCAGACGACCATTTCGGCGCGGTCGGCCACCAACGAATACAGTACCGCCCTCGAGGCCCAGGTCAGCGAACTGGAGCAGGTCGGCAAGGCGGGAGTGGTCATCAGTGAACTGGCCAGCATTGCCAAAGTCATGCTCGAACGTACCCGCGAGATCGAGCAGGAAATGACCCGCAGCGAAATGCAGACCCGCGCTTTACAGAGCAGCCTCGACGATGCCCGCCGCAAGGCAGAACTCGACCATCTGACCGGCCTGCCCAATCGCCGCGCCTTTGAATGCGCGCTCGAAAAGGAACTCGCTGCCGCCAAAGCCTCGGCAGAGCCGCTGTGCGTCGCCTTTGTCGACATCGATCACTTCAAGAAAGTCAACGACACCCACGGCCACGAAGCAGGCGACCGGGTGCTGAAAGCCGTGGCGCAGACTTTGAACAAGATCTCGAACGACAGATGCCATGTTGCGCGGCATGGCGGCGAGGAATTCGTCATTCTCATTCGCGGCAAGGGGCTTGAAGATGCCTGGGCCATCCTTGACGTTGCCCGCGCGGCCATGGCCGAACGCCGCCTGGTGAACCGCGCAACCGACATGCCGTTTGGCAAGGTCACTTTCTCCGGCGGAATTGCCGATGTGTTCGCTTATGCCGAACCCCGCCAGGCGCTCAAGGCGGCGGATGAAGCGCTTTATGTCGCGAAGGCGAAGGGGCGCGATTGCATCGTCTATGCCCATGACCCTGCTAAGAAAGCTGCCGCCTGATCCGGTTGCAGCAAGGCAAGCGGTTCTCTAGCTTCATCCCGTCTAAACTCCGGGAGAATCAGCCGTGGCCTTTTCACTCTACCATGCCTCCGTAGGGGCCTATCTGCAGATACTGCCCTCGATCGCCGGACTTGTGACCAAGGCCGAAGCGCATTGCGGAGAACACGGCCTCTCGGCTGAAGATCTGTGCGGGGCTTCGCTGGCGGATGACATGTGGCCGTTTGCCAAGCAGGTCACTTCCGTTGCCCATCATTCGGCCGGCGCCATCGCCGGGCTTCGCGCGGGCGTCTTTGGGCCGGACTTGAGTCCCGCTCCGAACAGTTTTGCCGCGCTGCACTCAGTGATCACGGAGAGCATCGCCGCGCTACAGGCCGTTGAGCCCGCCGAGATCAACGCGATGGAAGGCAAGGACATGCGTTTCGAATTCGGCGAGCGGCGGATG
>JANLSP010000672.1:0-5398 GCA_031362485.1 Novosphingobium sp. | reverse complement strand
TCCGGCTGTGGGCGCTGTCGGTCGACTATACCGAGGACCACCGCATCGGCGATGAGATCCTGAAAGGCGTGGCGGATCAGTATCGCAAGCTGAGGAATACTTTCCGCTATCTGCTGGGCGCACTGGATGGCTTCAGCGAGGCGGAGCGGGTCGATGTGGCGGCAATGCCCGAGCTGGAACGCTATGTGCTGGCGCTGCTGGCGAAGCTGGACGAGACGCTGAAAAAGGCGGTGGCGGACTTCGATTTCAACACCTACGTGCGCGGACTGACAGACTTCTGCAACGAGGACCTCTCGGCCTTCTTCTTCGATATCCGCAAGGACTGTCTCTATTGCGACGCGCCGGACGATCCCAAGCGGATGGCCTATCGCACGGTGCTGGATACCCTGTTCCATGCCCTCGTGCGCTACGCCGCGCCGGTGCTGGTGTTCACGGCGGAGGAGATCTGGGGGACGCGGTATCCCGAGGGCGGGTCAGTGCATTTGCTCGAGTGGCCTGAGGTCGAGGACGACTATGAAGGGACACTTCTGGTCAAGTGGGACAATGTCCGCGAAGTTCGATCACAGGTTTTGGACGCGATCGAACCCATGCGCCGTGAGAAGCTTGTGGGATCAAGCCTAGAGGCTGTTGTCAAACTTCGAATCAAGGCAGGCAGCCAAGTTGAGGCTGCAAGTACAGTTGACCTTGCCGAAGTCTGCATAGCCGACAGTGTCGCGGTCACTGGCTTTACCGATGACAGCATAGCCGAAACCCGCATTGTCGATTTCACTGGGAAAACCACCCACCACAAATGCGGCCGCTGCTGGCGTCATCTCCCCGACGTTGCCTCAGACGGCGCGCTGTGTTCACGCTGCGATAAGGTCGTGGCGGGCATGGGCGCTGCGTGACTCTCGCCCCGCGCCATACCCTCGGCCTTGTCTTCGCCGCAGCCGTCTATGCCATAGACCAGCTGATCAAGTGGCTGATGATCGGGCCGCTGATGCTGCGCGAGCTCGGCGTGATCGAAGTGCTGCCGTTCTTCGACTTGCGCTGGACGGAGAATTATGGCGTGTCACTCGGGCTGTTTATTGCCGAAAGCGACACCGGGCGATGGATTCTTGTTGCGGTGACGGCTGCCATCGCCATCACTGTGCTGGTCTGGATGCTGCGCGAAAAGGCGCGGGGTGATATCCTCGCGCTCGGCCTCGTGCTCGGCGGCGCGCTGGGCAATATCACGGACCGGGCGCGGTTCGGCCATGTCGTCGACTATGCCGACCTTCATTTCGGCACGTTTCGCCCTTTCCTGATTTTCAACATTGCCGACGCCGCTATCACCATCGGTGTTCTGATTATCCTTGCCCGTTCGCTCCTCATGCGCGAAAAGCCGCAAGCCAAACTGGAAACCTGATCCCATGCGCAAGACACCTGCCATCATTCTCGCCATCGCGACAACTGCCATGCTCTCCGCCTGCGGCGGCGGCGGCGGGCTGTTCAACCGTGACCGGCCCGATGAATTCGCCGTGCAGCGCCAGATGCCGCTGGCCGTGCCGCCCGATTTCGCGCTGACCCCGCCCCAGCCTGGCGCGCCGCGTCCGGCGAACACCAACACGCAGAGCCAGACGCTCGAAGCACTGTTTGGTGGCCAGAGCCCGCGAAGCGAGCTGGAACGCAACACCACCAGCCGCGCCGGCAACCCCGCACCAGGCATCCGCTCGGCCGTCGGCGATCCGCAGACCAACACCGTCGCCAAGGGCGAAGTGACCCGCGCCATCCTCGCCGCGCCGCAAGGCGATGGGCAGGCCGCGCAGGCCTCTGTCGGCAGTTAATCAGGTAGCTGGTTGTTCCGCCGGAGAACTTCGCCCGCAAGATAGAGCGAGCCGGCAATCAGTACATCGCCCTGATCCGGCAGCGCGCCGAGTGCCGTCTCCAGCGTTTCTGCTCCGCGCGTCTCTGCGCCAAAGGCCGTTGCCGGATGGCAGAGATGCCCGGGCACCGGCACTGCGGTGATACTCGCCCATTGCCCAGCAAGCGGCGCAACCAGCGCGGCGGGGTCCTTGTTCGCCAGCATGCCGATGATCAGGTGGAGCTTTTCCCCGCCGTCAAAAAACCGCGCAATCGCCGCGCCCGCATCGGGATTGTGGCCGCCATCAAGCCATACGTGCCGTCCCGCCACCAGCGCCGTCAGCGGTCCGGCATCGAGCAGTTGCAGCCGCGCCGGCCAGCGCGCCGCAACGATCCCGGCGGCAATGGCCTCGGGCGAGACGATTACCCGGTTCTGATGGCGCAGCATGGCGACGGCAAGTGCGGCATTGTCCGCCTGATGAGCGCCTGCAAGCGAGGGTAGTGGCAAGGCCAGCGGGCCAAAGCAGTCATAGTATTCGATCCTGTCGCCGCGGATCTCGGCCCTCCAGGCATGGCCGCGCATGAACAGTTCGGCGCGGTGTGCTTTTGCGGTTTCGGCAACCGCGCGGGCCACGTCACGCGGGTATTTCTGTGTCACCAAGGGCGAGCCCTGCTTGGCGATGCTGGCCTTTTCAAACGCGATCCGTGCCAATGGTGCCTGCGGCACGCCCTCTTCGGGCCGCAACAGGAAGGCCTCGTGATCGATGCCAAGCGAGGCAATCCCGCTGGCCGCCGGGCGCGGGATCACATTGGTCGCATCGAAGCGCCCGCCGAGCCCGACCTCGATCACGCAGGCATCCGCCGTGTGCCGCGCGAAGGCGAGGAAGCAGGCCGCAGTCGTCACTTCGAAGAAGCTCGGCGAAAGATCCCCGCTGGCATCGAGCACTTCGGCGAGGAGGCTCGCAAGCAGCTCGTCCGAAATCAGCTTTCCGGCGATGCGGATGCGCTCGTTATAGCGCACCAGATGCGGCTTGGTCGCGGTGTGAACCGTCAAGCCTTCTGCTTCCAGCATCGCGCGCAAGTAGGCGCAGGTCGAGCCCTTGCCGTTGGTGCCCGCGACATGGAACGTGGGCGGCATGTGGTTCTGCGGATCGCCGAGCCGCGTGCACATCGCCGTGATCGTCTCCAGCCCGAAACGGCCCTGCGGTAGTGAAAGCGCGGCGAGACGGTCAAGCTGAGCCTGGACCGCCGGATCGTCCGAAGTGGCGAAGTCCTTCACGATCTTGCGGAATGCACCGCATCGGCCAGAGCCCGGGTCGCGGCGCTGATCACCTCGGGGGCCTCATCGCCATGCTCGGCGACAATCTCGACCAGCGCCGAGCCGACCACCACGCCATCGGCAACTCTCGCAATTGCTGCTGCCTGATCGGAAGTGCGAACGCCAAATCCGACTGCAATCGGCAGGTCTGTTGCCGCCTTGAGGCGGGCGGTCGCTTGTTCGATCGAGCCGAGCGCGGCCTGCTGTTTGCCGGTGATCCCCGCCACCGAGACGTAATAGAGGAAGCCCGAGGTATCCTTGAGGATGGTCTTCAGCCGCGCTTCGTCGCTGGTGGGCGTGGCAAGGCGGATCAGCGAGATTCCGGCGGCGCGCAAGGCAGGGCCAAGCTCGGCATCTTCCTCGGGCGGAATGTCGACGCAGATCACCCCGTCAACGCCCGCCTTGGCGCATTCGGAGGCGAACCAGTCGCTGCCGCGCGTGGTCATCGGGTTGGCATAGCCCATCAGCACCAGCGGCGTTTCCGCGTGGCGCGCGCGGAAATCGGCGGCAATGCGAAAGATGTCGGCAGTCTTGGTTCCCGCCGCGAGGCTGCGCAGGTTCGCCGCCTGGATCGCCGGGCCATCGGCCATCGGATCGGTGAACGGCATACCCAGCTCAATCACATCGGCGCCTCCTTCGACGAGCGCGTCGAGGATTTCAGCCGTCGGCCCGTCGCCAGCGGTGACGAAGCAGACGAGGGCGGCGCGGCCCTTGGTGAAAGCATTGGCAAAGCGGCTCATGGCGGGCGCGACTATCACAGCCCGCCGGCCAATGCACCCGCATTCAGGCCTACCTTTCCCCAATAGGTGATTGATCCTGGCAGGCGCTCCGTGCCACTAGGGCGCGATGAACCCCGCCTACCACGCAACCGCTCCCGCACCAGATGCGCGCCATGAAGGCTGGGCGACGATTCGGCGGTTCATCCCCTACCTTTGGCCGAAGGACAACATGGCGCTGCGCTGGCGCATTGTCGGCGCGTTGCTGCTGGTCCTCGCCGCCAAGGCGACGTTGCTGCTGCTGCCGTTTGCCTACAAGCGCGCGGTCGATGCCATGGGAAAAGGCATGGAAGCGGGCGGCGCGCTGTTCTCCATCGCCTTCGCATTCGTCATGGCCTATGCGCTCGGCCGCTTCGCCAGCGTATTGTTCGACAATCTGCGCAATGTCGTGTTCGAGCGCGTCGGCCAGGACGCGACCCGGGCGCTGGCCGAGGATGTCTTCGCCCGCCTGCATCGGCTGTCGATGCGCTTTCACCTCGCGCGGCGCACCGGCGAGGTCACCAAGGTGATCGAGCGCGGCACCAAGAGCATCGACGTGATGCTCTATTTCATGCTGTTCAACGTCGCGCCGACCGTGCTGGAACTGACGGCGGTCGCGATCATTTTCTACTTCCATTTCGGCTGGGGGCTGGTTCTGGCCACAGCGGTTGCGGTCGTCGCCTATGCCTGGGTGACCCGCGCGATCACCGAGTGGCGCAATGCGCTGCGCAGCGAGATGAACCGGCTCGACGGCCAGGCACTGGGCCGCGCTGTCGATAGCCTCCTGAACTACGAGACGGTGAAATATTTCGGCGCGGAAGGCCGCGAGCAGGCGCGTTATGCCCAGGCGACCCGCGCCTATGCCGATGCGGCGGTCACCTCGGAAAACAGTCTCGCGGGGCTCAACGTGGCGCAGGCGCTGGTGGTCAATCTGCTGATGGCGGGCGCGATGGGCTATACCGTCTGGGGCTGGTCGAAAGGCGAATACACCGTTGGCGATCTGGTTTTTGTCAACACGTACCTGACGCAGCTGTTTCGCCCGCTCGACATGCTGGGCATGGTTTACCGCACGATCAGTCAGGGGCTGATCGACATGGCGGCTATGTTCAAGCTGATCGATACCGAGGTCGAAGTCGAAGATGCACCCGGCGCGCCGGCGCTGGTTATCAGGCGCCCAAGTCTCGTGTTCGATGATGTCACTTTCGGCTATGAGCGCGACCGCACCATCTTGCGCGGGCTGAGCTTCGAGGTGCCCGCCGGCAGCCAGGTCGCCGTGGTCGGGCCTTCCGGGGCAGGCAAAAGCACTATCGCGCGGTTGGTTTTCCGTTTCTACGATCCGTGGTCGGGCCGCATTCTGATCGACGGACAGAATATTGCCCAGGTGACCCAGGCGAGCCTGCGCGCCGCGATCGGCATCGTGCCGCAGGATTCGGTGCTGTTCAACGAAAGCATTGGCTACAACATTGCATATGGCCGCGACGGAGCGGGGCTGGCCGATGTCGAA
>JANLSP010000230.1:0-1949 GCA_031362485.1 Novosphingobium sp. | reverse complement strand
TCGCGCGCGCGCCGGCGAGTTCGTCTTCCTCGCCGATCACGGGGGCCAGCGCGGTCAGCTCCGCCAGATGCGCGAGCAGCAAGTCGCGGTCCTCGCTCGCCTGCACCAGCCGCGCGCGCGCCGCGCCCAGCGCATCCGTCGCCGCGCGCCAGCCGCGCCATGCGGTCTCCAGAGCCGCAAGGTCCGCTCCTGCAAAGCGATCCAGCAATGCCCGGTGCCCGCGCGGATTGACCAGGCCACGGTCGTCATGCTGGCCGTGCAGTTCGACGAGGCCCGCCGCCAGCTCGCGCAGCAGCGCCACACCCACCGGCTGGTCGTTGACGCTCGCCTTTGAGCCGCCATCGGCTTTCACCTGACGCTTGATGATCAACGGCTCGCCGCGCTCGATCTCAACGCCTGCCTCGCGCAGGAAGGCGGGCGCACCGCCTGCCAGCTCGAACGAGGCCGTCACGCTGGCGCTGTCTTCCCCGGCGCGGACCAGTCCGCTGTCAGCCCGGTCGCCCAGCACCAGCCCCAGCGCATCGAGCAGGATCGACTTGCCCGCCCCGGTCTCGCCGGTGAGCACGCCGAGCCCGCCGGAGAATTCCAGATCAAGCGCCTCGATCAGCACCACATTGCGGATGGAAAGCCGGGTGAGCATGTTCGCTGCACGTTCTAACCGACGACTAGGCCCGCGTCACGCCTGTTCCTGGTCGGCGAACGGACCTTCCAGCGTGATCGGATCGGCGAGCGTCATCCGGTCAAGCATCGTCGCCATTTCGTCACGCAGCAGCAGCATCAGTCCGCGCAGGCGGCATTCGGCCTCTGGCAGGCAGTTGTTGCAGTGCTCATGTGCATTGCGCGCGGCGCAGGGCACCAGAGCGAGGCTGCCGCGGGTCAGCCGGATGATATCGCCATAGCGGATGTCGACGGGCGGCAGCCCGAGTTCATAGCCGCCGTCGCGGCCGCGGTGCGAAATGACCAGGCCCTCGCGCACCATTTCGCTGAGGATCACAGTCAGGAACTTGCGCGGGATATTCTGCGCAGTCGCAATCGCATCAAGCCGGATAGGCCCCTGCCGCCAGGTGTCGGCAAGGTGTTGCAGTGCGCGGATAGTATAGCGGGTCTTTTGCGAAAGCATGGAAGGCGCAATGAGCGCCCAAGCGGCATAAATGTCAACCTGCGGAGTAGAAACTTCAGCTGGCGGCGGTGCCCGGTGCATGCCGCTGCATCAGCTCATAGGCGCGGGCATACCATTCATCGCCCGGGTAGTTGGCCCCGAGAACGGCTGCGGCTTTCTGCGCTTCGGCGGGGATGCCGAGCGAGAGATAGCTCTCGACCAACCGGTAGAGTGCCTCGGGCGCGTGGCTGGTAGTCTGGTAGGTCTCGATCACGGTGCGGAAACGGACTGTCGATGCCAGCCATTTGCCCGATCGCTGATAGGAGCGGCCAATCGTCATTTCCTTGCCGGCCAGATGATCGTTGACCAGATCGAGCTTGAGCCGGGCGTCGGAAGCAAAGCGCGAATTGGGATAGCGGCGGATCAATTCGTTGAGCGCGGTCTGCGCCTGCTGGGTGACCTTCTGGTCGCGCGTAACATCGCTTATCTGTTCGTAATAGTTCAGCGCGATCAGATAATAGGCATAGGCGGCATCGCGATTGCCCGGATGGATCGAGAGGAAACGCTGCGCCGACTGGATCGACTTCGCGTATTCACGCGCGACATAGTAGCTGAACGAGCTCATCAACTGGGCGCGGCGGGCCCACGGCGAATAGGGGTGCTGGCGCTCCACCTCGTCGAACAGCGCGGCGGCTTCCTTGATATCACCGCGATCCAGCCGGTCTTTTGCCGCCTGATAGAGCGTATCGACATCGCGGGCGACATAGGCGGTATCGCGGTTCTTGCCGCCCTTGCCGCCGCAGCCTGCGGTCAGCAGCAATGCGGTGGTGGCGGTGGCGATGAGTGCGAG
>JANLSP010000668.1:0-7305 GCA_031362485.1 Novosphingobium sp. | reverse complement strand
GCCGAAACCCGCCAGTTAGCGATGCAGTGCACGTGGACGGGTTCTACATTCGTCTCGAAAGCCCTACGGAAGTCCTCAAAGTGACATTAATCTGGCGCCCGATGGCGAAGATAATGGCTCGCTGGCTGGCGAGGCCGACATGCTGGCCGAGCGCGGCATCCAATACACCCACATTCCTGTGCCGTTTCTTGCGCCAGATGAATGTCACTTTGAGGACTTCCGTAGGGCTTTCGAGACGAATGTAGAACCCGTCCACGTGCACTGCATCGCTAACTGGCGGGTTTCGGCTTTCTTTTATCGCTACAATCGCGATGTGCGGGGGATGGACGAACCAACCGCACGCGCACTTATGGAGCGGCAGTGGTCCCCCGAATCCAGTGATTACGCCGAGGTCTGGGGTCCATTCATCGCGCCGAAGCAGTGACATGGATTTTTCTGGCCAGCATGTCGTAATCACCGGCGGTTCGAGCGGGATCGGGCTTGCCACTGCCCAGCGCGTTGCGGCGGGCGGCGGCAAGGTCTCGCTGCTGGCGCGCCGTGCGGGTGTGCTGGAGGCCGCTATGGCTTCGATCGGCCCCTCAGCTTTCGCCATCCCCTGCGATGTCGGCATGAAGGGCGAGCTGCTGACCGCGCTCGACGCCGCCGCCAAGCACGGTGGGCCGATTGACGGCCTGTTCCTCAATGCCGCAGCCGAGGGCATGTATGGCCTGACCGCGGACTATACCGATGAAGCCTGGGAAGAGGTCATGCGGGTCAATGTCACTGCGCCATTCTGGGCGATCCGGCATGTCATGCCCCGGATGATCGAACGAGGGCGCGGCGCGATCCTGATAACCGGCAGCCTGGGCGGCGAGCGCGGCATGGCGGGCAACGCGGGTTACTGCGTCTCCAAGGCAGCGGTGCTCAACCTGGCGCGAGTAGCGGCGATGGAAGGCGCGGCCCATGGCGTGCGCGTCAATGTGCTCACGCCCGGTTTCATCGACACGCCGATGATGAACGGCGCCCCGGCCGAAGCGGTTGCCGCCATGGCTGCGCGAACACCGCAGAAGCGCATCGGCAAGCCCGATGAGGCAGGTGCCGTCGCGGCGTTTCTGCTGTCAGACCTTGCCAGCCATGTGACGGCGCAGGCGCTGGCAGTCGATGGCGGCTTGCTGGGAACGCTTGAAATTGGCTGATCAACCGCCCGGGAAATTGAGTTCCAGCGAAACGCCATTGGGATCAGTCACGAAAACCTGACGAAGGTCACCGAACTGGCGGTCGCTTACCCGGTGATCAATGCCCCGGTCAGTGCAACGCTCTAGCGTCTCGGAGAAGCCCACGCAGGTCAGGGCGACATGATCGAGTGCACCGCCAAGGCCGCTTTTTAGCTCGCCGTGACGTTCGGCATTGTAGGCCTGGACATGAACAATCGGATTGCCTTGCGCATCCGAAATCCAGCACCCTTTGAAGCCGGGTGGTGCCATAGGGATCGGCTGCGATTTCATGCCGAGCACATCATCGTAAAAGCGCACTGTCGCGTCGAGGTCGCCCGTGACGATGTTGATATGGTTCAGACCATTAACTTGCATCTGGGCTCTCCCGGTTGCTTCAGCGCCCCGCCAGCGCAGCTTCGCATTCTTCCATCAGGCTCGCAATGATATCCGCAACCGGCTCCTCGCGGGTGACCATGCCGACCGATTGCCCCGCCATCAGTGAACCGTTCTCGACATCGCCGTCAATCACTGCGCGGCGCAGCGCGCCTGCCCAGAAATGCTCGATACGCAGTTGCGCCTCGCCCATCTCGATAGAGCCCTGATTGAGCAGTAGCCCCACTTCGACCTGCTTGGCGGTAAATTCCTCGGTGCCCTTGTTCTTGAGCGCGCGCACCGGGATCACCGGCAGGCGCGGATCAACCTGCACCGATGCGACTGAATCGCGCGCATTGGCTCGGAAGAATGCCTTCTTGAAATCAGGATGGGCGATGGATTCGCTGGCGCAGGCAAACCGCGTGCCCAATTGAACGCCGCAAGCCCCCATTTCCAGATACGCCGCGATCATCGCGCCATTGCCGATGCCGCCCGCGACAAAAACCAGATTGTCCGCCGCCAGTTCCGGCAGGATTTCCTGTGCCAGGACGCTGGTCGCGACCGGGCCGATATGGCCGCCGGCCTCACTGCCCTCAATCACCAGCGCATCGGCGCCCGAACGCAGCAGCTTCTTTCCCAGTGGCACAGTGGGCGCAAAGCAGATCACTTTCGCACCGCAAGCCTTTATCGCCTCAACACTGCCCTTGGGCGGAATGCCGCCGGCGAGCACGACATGGCCGACTTTGTGGTTCGCGCAGACTTCGATCAGATCGAACAGTTGCGGGTGCATGGTGATGAGATTGACGCCGAACGGCCTTGATGCCAGCTCCTTGGTCGCCGCAATCTCGGTATTGAGCAAGTCGGGCGTCATCGCCCCACAGGCAATCACCCCGAAGCCACCAGCATTGCTGATCGCCGCCACGAGATTGCGTTCGGAGACCCACGACATCGCGCCGCACAGGATGGCATAGTCGCTTCCGAGGAAGGCAGCGCCGCGCGCCATCAGTTCTCTGGTTTTGTCGTACAAGCTTGCCCTCCCTGAGCTAATGGTCCCGGCTATATGCAAGCAGTCGGCATGATGCCAGCCCGTCGGCAGTTTTACTTGTCTTGCAATGACTATACCGCCAATAGGCCCGGGGGCAAAAACTGGGCAGCTGCGCCTGTGCTGCGCCCGTCTCCGCCGAGGCCACTTGCTCAATCTCATCCGTGAATTCGCCCGCCGTCTAAGTGATCGCTTGCGCGACCACCGATTGGTCGGCGTGGCCCTCGCGCTGCTGGCAGAGGTCTTGCTGGTGCTGGTGGTGCTGTCGATGGCGATCGTCGACTTTAAACCGGACAGGCCAGCGACTTCGCTGGTGAGCGTCAATGTCAAGGAAGCATCCGACAGGGCCGAGAAGCGCCCGAAGCCGGAGCCAGCCCGCGCCAGCAAGGCGCTGCAACCACCCAGTCTAACCCAGACAGTCCCTGTTGCGGCTGTCGCACCCGTGCGGAGCCCGGCGATCATTCTGCTCTCGAAGAGCGAAATGGCCGCGACCGATATTGCGCGGCTGCCGCCGCAGCCGCCAGCGACGCCAGTACCGGGCAAGGCCATGATGGGGCCGCCCGACATCGGAGTTGCGGGCGACAGCAAACGCGTTGGCAGCGCGCCCAATGGCGAACCGATGTATGCGGCCAGCTGGTACCGCGAGCCCTCCGACGACGAGCTGAGCGGTTATCTGTCGACCGCCAGCGGACCTGGCTGGGCGCTGATCGCCTGTCGCACCGTGAGCGATTTTCGAGTCGAGGACTGTGTCGGGCTCGATGAATATCCCTCCGGCTCGCAGATCCAGCGCGCCATTCTGGCAGCCGCCTGGCAATTCCGCGTGCGCCCGCCCCGCCGCGGCGGTACTGCACGGGTTGGTGAATGGGTGCGGATCAGGATTGATTATACCCAGCGGCGGCGCTGAGCCTGCGGGGTTCAGTCCCCGTCGAGCCCGTAAGCGGTGTGCAGCACGCGTACTGCAAGCTCGGTTTCGTCTGAGTCGATCAGCACGGAAACCTTGATTTCGGAAGTCGAGATTGCCTGGATATTGATGCCCCGGTCAGCCAGCGCCTTGAACATGGTCGCGGCGACGCCGGCATGGCTGCGCATGCCGACGCCGACAACGCTGATCTTGGCTACATTGCCTTCAGCAATCATGCGATAATAACCGATGGCATCCTTGCCTTCTTCAAGCAGCGCCTGAGTGCGCGCGAGGTCGGAAGCGGGACAGGTGAACGTCACGTCGGTCTCGCCTTTGTCCTTGGCGACATTCTGGATGATCATGTCGACGTTGATATTGGCGGCGGCCAGCGGGCCGAAGATCGCCGCGACTGCGCCTGGCCGGTCGGCCACGCGGGTCAGCGTTACTTTCGCCTCGTTCTTGTCGGCAGCGATGCCGGTGATGACCTGACGTTCCATATCCAATCCTTCAAGTTCTTCGTCGCTGACGATCATCGTTCCGGGCAGTGTATCGGCGGCGGGCGCGTCTTCATCGATGAAGCTCGAGAGCACCTGCACCCGCACGCCTTCTTTCATGGCAAGGCTGACCGAGCGGGTTTGCAGCACTTTCGAGCCGACCGACGCCAGCTCGAGCATTTCCTCGTAAGTCACGTTCTTGAGCTTGCGCGCCTTGGCGACGATGCGCGGATCAGTGGTATAGACCCCGTCGACATCGGTATAGATATCGCAGCGGTCTGCCTTCACAGCTGCGGCCACCGCCACTGCCGACGTATCCGACCCACCCCGCCCAAGCGTGGTGACGCGATTGTCCTCGGTGCGGCCCTGAAAGCCCGGAATCAC
The DNA here is from genome assembly GCA_031362485.1 of Novosphingobium sp. Classification (GTDB taxonomy): domain Bacteria; phylum Pseudomonadota; class Alphaproteobacteria; order Sphingomonadales; family Sphingomonadaceae; genus Novosphingobium. The sequence continues at coordinate 2,919 of JANLSP010000668.1, read as the reverse complement.
GGCGATTTCGCCTGCCGCCATGCTGGCAAGCATCTCGGGGCAGTCGATCGTGCCGATGCGCGCCCTGGCATGGGCGTCGTCGGTCATGATCGGCAATTGCCAGCCCAGCCATGAACGCGCCTTGCAGCCCAGTGCCTGCAAGGTCATCGCCAGCAGGCCTGCCGTAACCTGTTCGCCGCTGGCCACGACCACGTCATATTCCGCCGGATCATAAAGCGCGTTTGCCTCGCGGCAAAAGCCCACTAGCCGGTCGGTCTCGCCGGCCATGGCGGAGACCACCACGGCGACCTCGTGTCCGGCGGCCTGCTGGCGCTTGACGATCCCGGCGACGCGGCGAATACGCTCGGTCCCGGCCATCGACGTTCCGCCAAATTTCATCACGATGCGGGCCAAGGCCAGGGCTCCCGAAATACCATACGAAATGCGAAACCCGGCGCTTGGGTCCGGGCGGTCGGCCTGTTAAGAGCGCCTCATGGCAAATGCAACCACGATAAGGCCCGACGAGGCAGCGCATTTCGGAAAATTGGCGGCGGACTGGTGGGATCCCAAAGGCTCATCCGCCATGCTGCACCGGTTGGGCCCCGTTCGGCTTGGCTTCATCCGGCAGGAGATCGATGCGCATTGGCCCGGCGCATCGAGCACGGTCCGCCCGCTTGCCGGCAAGCGCGCGCTTGATGCCGGCTGCGGCGCCGGGCTGCTTTGCGAGCCGCTGGCCAGGCTGGGTGCCGCCGTCACCGGGGTCGATGCTGCCGTAGAAAATGTCGCCGCCGCCAGCGCACATGCGGCAGGTTCGGGGCTGTCGGTGGACTACCGCTGCGGTGATGTCGCCCAGCTTGGCCTTTCAGGCTTCGATCTGGTCACGGCGATGGAAGTGATCGAGCATGTTTCCGACAAGCGGGCGTTTCTGGGCGCGCTCGCCGGTGCGCTCGCGCCCGGCGGGCTGATGATCCTGTCGTGCCCCAACCGCACCGCAGCCTCGCGCCTGTTACTGGTCGAGGGCGCGGAACGCCTGGGCATGATCCCGCGCGGCACACATCACTGGGACGATTTTGTCACGCCCGATGAGCTTAGCGAACTGTTGGCCGAAGCCGGGCTGGCCATGGGCGAGCCGCAGGGCATTGGTTGGTCGCCAACGAAAGCACTGCACCTGTCGGACAATCTGGCGCTGAACTACATCGTCACGGTACGAAACGCCGCTAATCCAGCATCTTGAAGATGGCGAAAGCCAAAAGCAGGGATGCAATGAATAGCGGCCATGTCCAGTAAAACGAAACACCACCGCCGCTGAACGCGCCGCCGCCGGTCAAGTGGATATAGTGGATATAGAGAAAGCCGCCCTTGGAGCCGTTTGAGCCGATGATCGTCGCGATGACCCAGGTCAGCAAACCTGCGGGGATCAAAGCCTTGAAGAACGCCATAGCTCACCCATCCTGAACCAGAACCCGATCATAGACCTTGCGCCTGAGACCTAGCAAGCGGGCATTTTCCCGAGTGAGCCCGCAATGGCCGCGCGGACCTGCGCCTCGCGGGCAGCCCAATCGCCAAAGATGCGTGTAAGCGGCACATGGGCGCTGTTCAGGGTCGCCTCTGCGATTGCAGCGAAACGGGCGCGCTCCGCTTGGCAACCGAAGAAGCGGGTGCCATCCTCGATCCAGGGAACGTCAGGTTCGAACAGCAGGTAAAGTTCGGCTTTATCATACGCCAGCAACTCCGGCGGGATTTCGCCGAACAGCATCTGAGCCCAGGCGGCAGTCATCAACGGGTCGGTGTCGAGCACCAGCACTTCAGGCCGAGCAGCAGCAGCAAGGCGCATCGCGGCATCCTGCCCTTCGGCGATTGCCAGAAGATCGGCCATGACGAGGTCAGTGCCCCGTCCTTCGCAATAGCTCCGGCCATATTCGGGGACCCAGGGAAAGCCGAGCCTTTCGGCCAAGGCTGACTTGCCGGTGCTTTCCGCGCCATGGAAGCAGACGCGGATCATCTCTGCTGTGCTGCGCGGTGCGCACGGACCCAGTCACGCAGACCGAGTGCGGACAGGATCAGCAGCACGGCATAGAGCCCTGCGGTCATATAGAGTTCGCGATTGATGTAGAGCCCGATGGAAACCACATCGATGGCGATCCACAGAACCCAATTCTCGATCTTGCGGTAGGAAAGCATGAACTGGGCGGCAATGCTGGTTGCGGCAATCGCGGCATCGACGAAAGGCAGTGCGGCATTGGTGTAGCGGTGCATCAGCCATCCCAGCGACAAGCTGAGCACGAGGATGCCGGCGGCCCAGGCTCGTCGATGCGGCCGGGTCATCCAACTGACTTCAACTGGCCCTTCGGCGCCGCCGTGGCGAAGCCACAGCACCCATCCGTAGATATTCACCGCGAAGAAAAACACCTGCAGCCCGGCCTCACTGTAAAGCCGCGCTTCCCAGAAGATCTCCATGTAGAGAGCAACCATCGCCATGCCGAAGGGATAGTTCCAGATGCTGCGCCGCCACAGCAGCGCGACATTGGCAAGGCCCAGCAGCGCCGCGATCAATTCGATCGGGTTCAGTTCCATCAGCCGAGCGCCGCCTGCCATTCATCGGGCTTGAAACCCACCAGCAGTCCGCCCGGATGTTCGACAATCGGGCGCTTGATGCAGCTTGGATTGGCCGCCATTAGCGTGGCGGCGCGCGCGGCGTCCAGACCTTCCCGCTCGCTCTCAGCTAATTTGCGGAACGTCGTGCCTGCCCGGTTGAGTACTTTGTCCAGGCCTGCCCGGTCGATCCACTGCGCAATCCGCGCCGGGTCTGCCCCTGCCTTCTTGTAGTCGTGAAAGGCATAGGCAATGCCGCGGTCATTGAGCCAGACGCGCGCCTTTTTGACCGTGTCGCAATTGGGGATGCCATAAAGCGTGATGGTCATTCTGCGTCCCTTGCGAAGC
>JANLSP010000638.1:0-6284 GCA_031362485.1 Novosphingobium sp. | reverse complement strand
GTTGTCGGCAGGGTTGAGATAGCCGACGAAACCGCCCGGGCTGAGCAGCCAGATCTCACCCTCTTCGCCTGCGGGCAGGTCGGCGCCGCCGGGGCCGTCGGTGATGCGCATCTCAACCGGATAGACGATGCGCCCGTCAGTTTCCGCGCCGAACCGGGCATCGGCCTTGTCGGTGTGGCCGAGCGTGGCGGTGAGGCATTCGGTCGAGCCATAGGCGCGGTAGAACAGTGCCTGGGGGACCATTTGCGCGGCGCGGTTGATCAGTTCGGGCGAGACGGTGGTGCCGCCGCAGAAGAACAACCGCAGGCTGGCGAGGCGCTCCGGGCGGCTTTCGGCGACATCGAGCATCTGTTGCAAGAACGGGGTCGCGCCGCCGCTGACCGTGCAGCCATGTTGTTCGATGCAGGCAATGCCCTCTTCCGGCGACCAGACATCGACCAGCACGCAGGAATTGCCCGCGATCCACGGCATGTCGAAAGCCCAGATTGCGCCGGTGATATGGGTGACCGGACTGGGCATGAAACTGACATCTGCCGGGGTCATGCCATAAGCCGCCGCCATGGCGCAGACCCGGTGGCCATAGGTGTAATGCGTGTGCAGGACGCATTTGGGCCGGCCGGTTGTGCCCGATGTATACATCGCGATGATCACCGAGCCGGGATCGAGCCGGGGCAGCTGGGCCTCGGTTGCGGGTGGGCCGGCGATGACATCTTCCCACACCAGCGCCCCCTCGTTCCGCACCACCACCACGTCGCCAAGCAAGGGGAGGTCAGGGCGCAAGGCCTCGATCATGGCGCAGTGATCGTGCTTGCGGAATGTGCCGGGCACGAAGATCAGTTTCGCGCCGCAATCTGCGAGAATATACGCCAGTTCCGCCTCACGGTAGATCGGCGGGATCGGATTGATCACCAGACCGCACATCCGCGCGGCGAGCGCGATCACCGCCGTCTCGGCCCAGTTGGGCAGCTGGAAGCTGATAACATCGCCGGGCTTGAGCCCGCGCGACAGGAACCAGCCGGCAAGCCGCAGCGCCTGATCCCAGGCTTGCCACCGCAAAAGACGATGCGAGCCCTCGATCAGCAGGGTGCCGGATGGGTCGGCAGCAGCCGAAGCACGGGCGAAATCGACCAGCGTCTCGTCTGTCCAGTGACCCTCGGCCAGCCAGCGCGCGGAGGTTTCATCGCACCAGCGCGTCTGCCAGCCACTGACGTCGGTCCTGTAAGTCCAGCTCATGCGTTCTCCTGCGGGTGTTGGGCAGCAATTTCGCGCCGCTCGTCCGAAGCGCGGTCGATGGCGTCCAGCAGCCGCGTGAGGCGCAGCGCCACGCCAAAATCGGGAACTGTGCGGCTGCCGCTGCGGATGTCGGCAGAAAAATCGCTCCAAAGCTGGGCGACGTTGAGTGGATTGCCCTCCAGCCCGGCGACGCCAGACGCAGTCTGCGGCGGGGAGGGTGGCTCGGTGGTGACCGTCAGCTGGCCGCACTGATAGCCGCCGGGGTGGTGGCCGCAGATCTCGAGCGAGCCCGCGCTGCCGCGCAGTTCGAAGCGCAACGGGATCGCCGCGCCGCCGACAATCTCGACGCTGGAGACGCAGCCGCCTTCGTGCTGGCCCAGGATCATCATGTGGTCTGCGCAGGTCCGTGCGACCTTCTCGCCGGAGCCGATTATTTCGACGCTGTCCTGCAGGATTGAATTGCGCGCGCTGACCGTCATGAAGGCGCCCACCACAGTTTCAATCATGGCCAGTGTATGCCCGCCGGCGATGGTAGCCAGCGTTGCCCCGTTGCGGCGGTCCTGCAAGTAGGCGTAATTCGGCGGCGCTGCCGTGCCCCAGCCGGCGGTCGAGGAAACGACGCGCAAGCTCAGCAGCTGGCCAATTGCACCTTCGCGCACCAGCCGGGCGGCATGGCGCACTGCCACGGCATTCGCGCCTTGCAGACCGACCGCAACATGGACGCCGGCAGCCTTGGCCGCCTCTGCCATTTCCTCGGCCTCGGCCAGATCTCGTCCCAGCGGCCATTCGCAATAGACATGTTTCCCTGCGGCCAGCGCAGCCAGGACAATTGCCCGGTGTTCCGGCACCTTGACGGTGACAGCGACGACATCGACTTGTGGATCGCGGGCCAGGGCCAGCGAATCGTCATAGCCTCGCTGCGCGCCGAACGCAGCAGCGGCCTCATCGGCGATAGCCTGAGTTCGCGCGGAAACTGCGTGGATCGCAAGGCCGGAAAGCTGCTGGAGCGCCGGAAAATGCGCGTCGCGAAACCAGCCGCGCTCCGGGTTGGCACCGGCGATGCCGAGGCGCAGCGGCCCGCTCACCGCGCCGACCTCACCGCGACCTCGGCAGGCCGAGCACCCGGTCGGCGGTGATCTCGCGCTGGATTTCGCTGGTGCCGCCACTGATCGAGAAGATCCAGCTCCACAGGTATTCGTATGTCCATGGATGCGCGCTGCGGTCGCCATCGAATTCCATGAAGTCCCAACCAAGCACTTCGCTGGCTACTTCGCTCAGCGCCTTGTGGGTTGCCGTCACCATCAGCTTCATCATCGAGCCCTTGGGCCCGGGCATGCCGGTGCGGTCGGTCTCGGCAATGTCGGCCAGCGTCATCGCGCGGATTGCCATGCAATCGGCCTTTAGGCTGGCGAGACGCTGGGCAATGCCCTGATCATCGATGGCGAAGCTGCCGTCTTCCAGCCGGGTCTTGCCGGCCAGCGCGATCGCGCGGTTGACGCGTTCGTAAAGCTCCAGTTGATCGCCGATGAAACCCAGCCCGCGCTCAAAGCTGAGCGTCGCCATCGCGGTGGACCAGCCCTGATCGACTTCGCCCACGACGTTGCTCAGCGGAATTCGCACATCGTCGTAGAATACCATGTTGACGTGCTCGTCGCCCATCATCGTGCGCACCGGCCGGATCTCGATGCCGGGGCTGCGCATGTCGGCGATGATCCAGGTCAGGCCCTTGTGGCGCGCGCCATCCTCGCCGGTGCGGATCAGCAGCTCCTGATAGTCCGCGTGCTGGGCGTCGGTGGTCCACATCTTTGCGCCATTGACCACCAGGTGATCGTCCTCGATGCGCCCGCGTGTCTTGAGCGCGGCGAGGTCCGATCCCGCGCCCGGCTCTGAAAAGCCCTGGCACCAGATCGCTTCGCCCTTGAGGATGCGGGGCAAGTGGAAGGCTTTTTGCGCCTCTGTGCCGCGCGCGATTACGGTCGGTCCAGCATGCATCAGGCCGATATACATGGTGTTGATGTGGTGCGGCGCATGGGCGCGGGCGAGTTCTTCGTACCAGATCACCTGCTGCAGGCCCGAAAGGCCCAGTCCGCCATACTCCTTTGGCCAGGCAATGCCCGCCCAGCCGTGGTCAAACAGCTTGCGCTGCCAATCGCGATCGAATTGTTCCGCTCCTACGCCGTGCGCCGGGCGCAGCGTCCGCGGCACATTGCCCGCCAGCCAGGCGCGGGCACGGGCGCGGAAATCGAGGTCTGAGTCGGAATAGTGGAGGTCCAAGTCAGTCCTCCAGTTCGGCGTGGAGCAGCCGCGCCAGCAGCGCGCGTTTGCTGCCAAACAGGCGCGAGAGCAGCAGGGCATGCTTGAGCAGCAGATGCGCGTCGTGCTCGTCAGTCACGCCGATGCCGCCGTGCAACTGGATACAGGTATCGGCATTGCTGACCGCAGCCTGATCTGCGAGGTGCTTGGCGGCAACCAGGTGCGCTCCGGCATCGCTGCGCCCTGCTTTGCAGGCGGCGGCGGCAAACCACAATTGCGCCCGCGCGGCGTCGGCGCGCACGGCCATGTCGGCGATCGGATGGCGCACCGCCTGCCATGCGCCGATCTTGCGTCCGAAGGTCTCGCGCAATTTGGCGTATTCGACGATCAGATCGAGCGCGGCCTCGGCGATGCCCACGAGCATCGCGGCTGTGCCGACCTGTCCGAGCTGCCAAACATGGCTGCCGCTCGCAGTGTGCGCCGGAAGAGGCAGGGCGGCGACGAGCCCGAGCGAATTGGCCGGATCAAGCGCAGGCCGCGCGGTAGTCACAAGATCGCCGGCAGCGAACAACTGTGCACCTTGCTCGTCCGCCAGCAACGCCCACTCGGCATCAGGGCGGCCGATCATGCGGTGGGCATTGCCATCGGCCACCAGCAGCGCGGTACTGCATTCGCCGGCGATGAGCGACGCACGCAAGGCCGAATCGCTAGCCACTTGCGTCGCCAGTGCCTGTGCCAGCAAATCGACCGGCGCGCATTGCCGCCCTGCCTCGCGGAAGAACAGTGCATGCTCGACTGCGGTAAGGCCGCTGCCTCCCAGCGCTTCGGGCACGGCAAGTCCAAACCAGCCCATTTCGCCAAGGCGGCGGCAGCTTGCGGGCGAGAGGTCTGCAGAGGCTGCCTGGTGCAGCCGGGCAATCGGCAATGCATCGGCGAGGAACGCGGATGTCGCGTCGGCCAATGCGGCTTCATCGCCATCAGGCGCGAGGTACATCGCCCGCCTCCCGCAAATTTATGATCGCCGCGCTGTGCATTTCCTCCTGATAAGCTGGCCTTAACAGATTGCAACAGGCTTGTGTCATTGCGGAGTGCCCAAACGGTCAGTCTGCGAAGGACACGTCTGCAAGGCCGGTCTCGCCCGGCTCCAGCGCAAAGACCGCGCCGCCAGGAAGCGCAGCCTCGACGAGTGTGGGCGCGGAATTCTGGCCGCTGGTGATGTAAAGTTTCTTCAGGTCCGGGCCCCCGAACGCAGGTTTGGTCGGGAAGGCGAACGGCAGCGCAACGATCCGGTCAAGTGTTCCATCCGGCAGGTAGCGCCGCAGCGCCGCCGCGCCGACATTGGCGAGCCAGTAGCCGCCAAGGCTATCGACGCAGGCACCATCGGCAAAGCCTTCGCCTTGGGCCAGTTTGAGGAAGGGGCGGCGATTTGACAGACCTCCGCTTGCGGGATCGAGATCGAACGCATCCACCTGGCTGGTCGGCGAGCCTGTGCCATACATCGTGCGCCCGTCCGGGCTGAAGGCGAGGCCGTTGCTGACATGCACGCCGTCCGCCGCAACCACCAGACTGCCGTCCTCAAGCCGGCAATAGCCCGCACCCATTGCGCCGCGGTCGGCAGGATAACGGGTGTCATAGCCGCCGATCCAGAAGCGGCCCTGCCGGTCGGTGGTGCATTCGTGCAGGTTAACATAAGCGGGGAAGGGCGATGGCGCGCGCAGGGTCAGCGCGCTGCTTTCCGGCGCAAAGTCGTAGACGCCATCTTTCAGCGCCACCAGCAGGCCGCCGCTCGCCTTGAACACGAAGCCGCCGATTCGCTTCGGCATCGGCCAGACCCGGTGCGCGCCGCTTGCCGGGTGCCAGCGGTGGAGCTGCGGCGGCTCTTCGCAATTGACCCACCACAGCGCCTGTTCGCTGGCCGACCACACCGGCGTCTCGCCCAGATAGTTGCCGGCGTTGAAAGCCACGGTCACTTCAGTCATTCGGCCGGAACTCCTGCTTTCTCGAGCAACGTGCCAATATGCGCCGCGGCGCGGGGCAGGGCGGCTGCGGCGCCCTCCTCGCGGATGCGCGGGCCGATGATCTCGAGGTCCCACCAGCCGCGGAACCCGTTCTCAACCATTGTGGGAACGATCCGCTCAAAAGGAATTGCCCCGTCACCCGGTACCGCGCGGCAGGGCAGGCCGCGGTCACCCAGCACGTAGTCGCTGATCTGCGCGAGCGGGCACAGCGGAGCGGCGAAGGCGAGCGCCTCCGCGATGTCAGAATCAAACCAGCAGGCGAAAATATCGATCATTGGCGCGATGCCGGCGCGCTGCGTGATGGCGATTGTGTCGCTCATCCGGTGGGCGATCGAACTGTCGGTATAGAGGTGCGATGTCGGCTCGATGCCCAGCGCGATGCCGGCAGCGCGGGCCGATGCGGCGCATGGGGCTACGGCTTCAGCAAATCTCTCCGCCGCGCCGGGCCAGTCAAGATTGCCGCGCCCGCCGGTAGTCATGATGACGCATTGCGCACCGATCTGACTGGCGATATCTAGCGTCCTGTCGAGCCGCTCGCGCCCCGTGTTGATCAGATCCGGGGTCGCAAAACCGAAGGACATGTGCGAGAGGCCCGCAACCACGAGGCCGGCATCGCGCAATATCTGTCCAGCCTCTCGCGGGCCTGTTTCGGAGATCTGATCAATGAACGGGGTAATGGCACGCGCGCCAAGCCGCGCTACCTGATCAGCTTGCTCGCCGAGCGACGCAGGCTCGAGACACAATGTGTTGATTGAAATCGCGCGGTGCATCGATCAGCTC
>JANLSP010000629.1:0-1977 GCA_031362485.1 Novosphingobium sp. | reverse complement strand
CAGAGGCACGACCAAGGCCAGAAGCGCCGCCGGTGACCACGGCAGCAAGAGTATTGTCGATTTTCATAGTTTTCTCCGAAAAACGTGCGAATCAGGATGTGAAAATGCGCCTAGCCCGATTTAATCAAGCTTGAAATGCTGCATGGAGCCACCCTCGCCGAAGTAGGGACCGGCGACTTGCACGAATTTGGCGAAACCCGGCGTTTCCTTGGCTGCATTATGGGCGTCAACTGAATCCCACTCAATCATGAATAATACATTCCCGGGATGCTCCACGCCATGCAACAAAGTCACTTTGTTGCAGCCAGGGCAGCTCAGCAGACCCTCGGTGCCGCCCTGGTCAGTCATGGCTTTCATCAGGCCGACCGAATCTCCGCCTTTGGCGCTGAGAATGGCAATTTCGAGGTCCATGGCGTTCTTCTCCCGTTTGAATTCTTGCCTGCCCTCATGCCCGCGCCTTTTGTCTGGCGCAAGCGGGCACAGGCGCTAAGATCGCCGGGGCGAATGCGAAGGTAAGGCGCATGGAATTCGATCTGACAATGACCGACGGGCTGCTTTCGACCACGCGGGCCGTGCGCAAGCGGCTCGATCTGGACCGGCCGGTGCCGCGCGAAATTGTGATGGACTGCATTGCGCTGTCGATGCAGGCGCCGACGGGCAGCAATAGTCAGGGCTGGCGCTGGGTCGTGGTCGACGATGCGGAAAAACGCGCGGCTCTGGGCGAAATCTACAGGGAGGCCGGCGCGGGCTATCTCGCGGCGGGCGTGGCTTCGACCAAGGGCGAAGGCCAGCAGGGCAGGGTGTGGACTTCGGCGCTGTGGCTGGGGGAAAACATTGGCCGCGCGCCGGTGCTGGCGATCCCCTGCATCGAAGGCGCTTTTCCGGAAGGCGCGCCGCCGGCGATGATCGCCAGCCAGTATGCCTCGATCTATCCGGCGGTGTGGAGCTTCCAGCTAGCGCTGCGATCACGCGGGCTTGGCTCGACGCTGACCACGCTGCATCTCTTTCACGCAGCGAGGGTGGCCGAGATCCTGGGCCTGCCCGAGAATATCCAGCAAGTAGCGATGCTGCCGGTGGCCTATACCGTGGGAACCGATTTCAAGCCCGCAGTCAGGCCGGGTCCGGAGACGATCACGCACTGGAACGCGTGGTAATCCAGCCTCACAAGTCGTCGTAACCCGGGCACACCCGTTCGGCCTTCCTTAGCATCGCCGGCCAGAAAAGGTTTTCGGCATAGCCATCGACCCAGCCGGGGTTCTGCGTGGTCATCATGCCGGCGATGACTTCGTTTTCGGGGAGGACCAGTTCGCGTCCCATCGACAGGGTGCGGACCTGCGCGGTGCAGGCCCATTCGAGGTGGTAGATGCGCAGGAAGGCCGAGGCGATCGAGCGCCCGCAGCTCAGCGTGCCGTGATTGCGCAGGATCAGCATATGCTTCGATCCCAGATCGCGCCCCAGAGATTCGCGCTCGCGCGCGGCATCGACCACGCCTTCGAACTCGTGATAGCCGACATCAGTCCAGACCATGAGCGCGTTCTGGCTCAAGGGGAGCAAGCCTTCCTTGAGCGCCGAGACGGCAACGCCATCGCGGCTGTGGAAATGCATTGCCGAATTCATGTCGGGCCGGCCGATCAGCACTGCGCTGTGCACGCCGTAGCCCGCCGGATTAAGCATCATGCCATCGGGGATTTCCAGCACATTGCCGTCGAGATCCATCCGCATGAGTTGCGAAGCGGTGATCTCGTCAAACATCAGCCCGAAGGGGTTCATCAGGAAGGTGCCATCGGGCAGCCGCGCCGACATATGCGTGGCAAGCGTATCGTCCCACCCGAAGTGCGCGGCAAGACGGAAGGCCGCGGCAAGTTCGATCCTCGCCTTGCGTTCTTCCGTGGACATGGTTTTCAGTTTTGCAACGCTGGCCATGACATCCTCCTCTATCGTGCTGGCGATAGTGCAGCGCGCAGGCTTGCGAGTGGC
>JANLSP010000607.1:0-2028 GCA_031362485.1 Novosphingobium sp. | reverse complement strand
GATCCGCGCGTGGTGGCGCTTGACGCCTTGACTATGCCAAGCGAACGCAAGATACAAGCTGTATGTAGACAGTCGGTGAAAGCACTGCGCAGCGCCCCGGGGAGATAAAGCAATGGCCAGAATCGAACTTGCGGCAGATCGGCGCGGGCGCTGACATGCGGGACCTCGAAGAACTGTCCGATGGGCTGCGCCAATATCTGTCCGGCGGTGACGCTATCACCGCGATCCGGCCGCTGACCACGGGTTTTTCCAACGAAACCTACCTTATTGAAGGGCTTGATCTGATCCTGCGGCTTCCGCCCTTGGCTGGCGCGATGCTGGACGGCCACGATGTCGTGGGTCAGGGCCGGATCTATCAGGAACTGGCAGCGGCTCCAGGCGCGCCCCCGGTTCCGAGGGTCATCGCGATTTGCGAGGATCCCGGCATCATCGGCGTACCCTTCTTCGTCATGGAGCGCATCGCCGGCGAATCGATCGACGATATGGTCATGGCGCCGTGGTTCACCGAAGGAACCGATGCCGTGCGCAGGCGGATATGCAATGACTGGATCTTGGCCTTTGCCGGCTTGTCGAGGCTTGATCCGCTGGCAGTGCTGGGCACGCCCGTTTCGCCCGAAGACGACGCCCGGACCTGGCGCCTCTTCGCCCGCAATGCCGAATGCCCTGAGCTGGTTACGCTGTTCGATCGTCTGTTGACTGCCCCCGCACCGATTTCCGGACCGCCGTCGATCACCCAGGGCGACCCCAAACTGTCCAACATCATGTGGCACGAGCTGCGCATCTCGGCCGTGCTCGACTGGGAAATGGCCCTGAACGGCGAGCCCCTGGCCGACCTTGGCTACATGCTGTTCTTCTTCGCCAGCGATTATCATTCCGCAACCCGCGCGCCAAAACTGCCGGGAATGTTGACCCGCGACGAGGTCATATCCCTGTGGGAAGCCATATCCGGCCGTTCAGCCGCCGGGGTTTTCTGGCACGAAATCGCCCAGATCGGCAAAACCGCCGCGATCATCGCCGAAGGTGTCAACATGGCGAATACCGGGCGCAGCAATGATCCCCGGCTGGAGATCTTCAAGCAGAACATCGGCTATTATCTCGGCGCAATGGCAGCGATGCTTGATGGCGCCGGGCTCTGAGGCCTGGAAGGAACACCATGATCCCCTCGATTGCGCCTCTCACCGCCGCCGACGAGCATTTCAACCACCAGATCGTCAACACCCATGCTGCGGTTGGCACACCAGACCGGGCCTGGACCGAAAAGGCCTGGTTCACGCTGATGCGCAAGGACGGGAAAATGCAGGTCAATTTCGGCGTGGGCAAATATGCCAACCGCAACATCGTCGATGGCTTTGCCGGGGTCCAGCAGGCCACACAGCAACGCACCGTTCGCGCCAGCCGGCTGCTGGCCGCCGACCTCGAAAGCGTCAATGTCGGCCCGATCGGCTATCAGGTGCTCGATCCATACAAGGCGATCCGGCTGACGCTGGCGGAAAACGCCGCCCAGCCACTCCGCTTCGAGCTGACCTTCCACGCAACGATGCCCGCCTTCTTCGAGAACCGCGATGTCGTGGTGCACGAAGGCCGCACGGCTTCGGACGTGATCCGCTTCCATCAGGCGGGCACGGTCTCGGGCTGGATCGAGATCGACGGCGAGCGCCACGAAGTTAAGCCCGATGACTGGTTCGGCTTCCGAGACCGCAGCTGGGGCGTACGCGAGCATGTCGGGCTCGATCCAAGCGATCTCGTGCCCGCCACGCTTGGCACCCAGAGCGGCAGCGCCGGCGGCGACAAGACAGGCACCGCCTTCCATTTCAACTGGCTGGTCTCGAAGATCGACCGGCCCGACGGCACCAGCTATGACCTGGCCTATTATTTCCGCGACTATGGTGGCGACGGCCCGCCGCAATTCTTCTGCGGCTATATCAACGAGAGCGACGGGCGGCAGATCCCGATCCTGCAACTCTATCCCGAAATCGACTATCGCGCCTCGGATCGCGGCGCGATGCGCGGCACAGTCACGGCGCTGCT
>JANLSP010000591.1:0-5916 GCA_031362485.1 Novosphingobium sp. | reverse complement strand
GCCGCCGCGCCAGCCAGGTGATGACCGGGGTGGTGCTGATGCTGGTGGTCGCCGCGATCCTTGAGGCATTCGCGCGCCAACTGATCGACAACACCCAAGGGCGATTTGCCGTCGGCGGATTCATGCTGCTGTTCTGGCTGACCTATTTCTATGCTTTCGGTCGCCGCCGCGACAGCCTGGCCGCGCCATGAGCAAGGCCCCGGCCCGCAGCCTGCGCCGTTCGGACCGCGACCGCATCATGGTCACGCCCGAAGGCATAGCTTTGCCGCTGACGCTCTCCAGCCGGGCCACGCGGCTGGGTGCACTGTTGCTCGATCTGGCATTCATCGGCCTGGCCATGTTTGCGACCACCATTGCGCTGATCACGGTCGCCGGGGGCACGGCGGTGTTTGCTGCCGGTGCCGGCGATGGCAGCAATGCGGCGCATGCACTGGAATTCCTCGCGGTCCTGTGGATCGCGGCGATGTTCCTGTTCCGCAATGCCTATTTCCTGTTTTTCGAGCTCGGCCCACGCGGCGCGACGCCAGGCAAGCGGATCACCGGCATCCGCATCGCCGCACGAGATGGCGGGCGGCTTTCGGCTGAAATGGTCATCGCGCGCAATCTGCTCCGCGATATCGAGCTGTTCATGCCGCTGGTGTTTCTCGCCTCGGCCAGCGATGGCGGGGACATGGGCATGGCAGGGCTGGTCGGGACGGCGTGGTTCCTGATTTTCGCACTGTTCCCCTTCTTCAACAAGGACCGGCTGCGCGCCGGCGACCTTATCGCCGGAACCTGGGTGGTCGAAGCGCCCAAGCGCAAGCTGGAAGCGGCACTTTCGGCCCGGAGTACGGCCGCAGCCGCGCGCGCCGAAGCCGCGCTTGCCGCCTACCGCTTCGGCGAGGCCGAGCTGTCAGTCTATGGCGAGTACGAACTGCAGACCCTCGAACGCGTGCTGCGCGAGAACCGCCCCGAATCCCTGCGCCAGGTCTATGAGGCGATCTGCCGCAAGATCGGCTGGGAAGTGAGCAGTGGCGACGAGCGCTCTTTTCTGGAGTCCTTCTACACCCAGTTGCGCGCGCGACTGGAGGCGGGCATGCGCATGGGCAAGCGCAAGGCGGACAAGTTCACCTAGGGAATCTGGTCCGCCTTGGCTTTGGCATCAGTTGCGAAAGCGCAATTCGCGCAACAACATCGACCCTGAGAGGTGGCGGAACTTGGCCCGGTCACCCGATTCCGATTCCATCTGGGCAATGCTGCGCTGCATGTAGGCGCGGTAGGCCTGATCGCGCTTCATGTCCTCGGCCGCATCGGCGAGACGGGGCGAGCGCACCAGCAGATAGATATCGGGCTCGCCCTTGCGCGGATAGGCGTTGGCCATCACTTCGTAGCTGGTGATCCAGCCTTGCGACTTTGCGAACTCCTGGCCGCGTCGCCATTGCCCTGTAAGGTGGTTGAGATAGTCAAGCGTGTGGCCATCGTCGATCTGGATGGCGGAGAGCACAACATAGTCGCCCGATGTCATCGGGTAGGCGTCCTGCGCCAGAGCCGGGGCGGCATGCGCCAGCGTCAGTGATGCGGCCAGCATGACCGCACGTCGAAATGCTCTCATCGTTTATCCCTCCTGTGGTGATGCGGGCCCTTCGCATCTGGCGAGAGCCGTCATCGGTCCGGAAATAGCCGACCCGGCAGTCTTGTTTTTGCTCCCGGCGAGAGCAAGGCTATGGCCAGTTGACAGATGTGTCAATGAAGTGCGCCGCCATTGCCAGGCTGGGCGGCGCTTGGCAGACTGCCCGTGTGGAAATCAGCATGCGCCCAGCCGAATCCTTCGATGTGCCCGCGCTCTCGCGGCTGGCCACGGACAGCTTCGTGGCGAAGTTCGGCCATCTCTATCGCCCGCTGGACCTCTCGGCCTTTCTCGCGGAAGCCATGTCCGAAGCCGCGATTGCCGCTGAACTCGCCAACCCGCATCGGCTTTATCGGCTGGCGGAAATCGAAGGCCGGCTGGCAGGCTATTGCAAACTCGGCCTGGCTTGTGGCTTTCCGCAGCATGCCCGGAGCGCCCATGTCCTCGAACTCAAGCAGCTCTACACCGATCCGGAGATGACCGGGCACCGCATCGGGTCAGCCTTGATGGACTGGGCCATGGCCGAATGTGCCGCGCGCGGTGCAGAAGAAATTCAGCTGTCGGTCTATTGCGACAACACCGGTGCGCAGCGATTCTATAAGCGTTATGGCTTTGACAAAGTTGCCGACGTGCATTTCTGGGTCGGCGCACATCGGGATGACGAGTTCCTGTATTCGCGATTGCTTTAGATGCACGATACGCATAGCGGCCATGCCGTGACCGTGCTGCGCTCATTTCGGCTGCCCTGGATCTGGCTGTTGCTTGGCGCAGCTTTGGTCTTGCGCGCGGCACTGCCCTCTGGCTGGATGCCGGCAGCCAATCCGGACGGCCTGCGTATGGCGCTGTGTAGCGGTGCCGCCCAGAAATTCGCGGTGCTGGGCGCCGATGGCCGGTTGCACAGGGATGCGCCGGCAGAGCAAGCACCGCGCGATCCCTGCCCCTTTGGCATCGCCGCTGCACAAGTGGCGGACCTGCCAACTCAAATCGACCTGCCGCAGCCGCCCGCGCCGCTGGCTGTCATGCCCCCGCCCGCGCTGGCACAAGCGGCAGCTCCTGCACGCCGCAATTTGCGTCCTCCGGCCAGAGGCCCGCCCGCACTCGCCTGACCCGGACTATTACCACCCGATCACGCGAGTATTGAACCATGACTAGAATAACGACTGGCGGCGCCTGCGCGCTGCCTTCCTTGATGTGTGCCCTGCTCGGTGCCTGCCCGGCCCTGGCTGACACCGGCTCCGGCGATGCAATTGTCCACCGCGCCGATGGCCATGGGCCCGCCGGTACGATGGAAGACCACCTCCACAAGCCGGGCGAAGTGATGTTCGGCATCAGCTGGATGCACGAGGATTATCGCGGCACCAACCAGCGCGGCAGCGACATGATCAGCGACGCGGCCATCGTCGCTGCAGGGTACACTTCGCGCACCAGGGCGATGGCCATGGACATGGCGATGCTGCACGTCATGTGGGCACCCAGCGATCGGATAACTCTACTGGTCATGCCCAGCTGGATGCGGACGGAGATGACCATGTCGGGCATTTCCCCCACTCCTGCGACAGGACACCACGCCCTCACGCTGGGCGAAACGATGACGCACACCGCATCGGGCATCGGCGATACCCGCATCGGCGCGCTGGTCGCCCTGCATCGCAACCCGAAGCTCTCCGCCCATGCCGCGCTGGTGGTCTCGGTCCCCACCGGCAGCGTCTCGCGCAAGGATCACGATGGCAATTTCGTCCACTTCGGCATGCAGCTTGGGTCAGGCACCTGGGATGTGCAGCCCTCGCTGACCCTGCGCGGCGCCGCGCAGGGATTTGGCTGGGGTGCGCAGGCGAGCTATCAGGCGCGCACCGGCACCAAAAACGCCAGCGGTTTCAAATTTGGCGACCGCTTTGCAGCCACCGCCTGGGCAAGCAAGCTGCTCGGCCGACGCGTCTCGCTCTCGGCACGGCTGGCCTATAGTGACGAAGGCATAATCACTGGCCACTATAATTCCGGCCACAACCACGCCGCCCCGGCAGACCGACAGGCCAACTACGGCGGGAAGCGGCTCGAGACCGGGCTGGGCGCGAACGTCTTGCTCGGCGATGCTTTCCAGCTGGGGCTTGAAGCGACTGTGCCGCTATACCAGAACGTTAACGGCATTCAGGCGCCGAAGCGATTCGGCACCAGCCTTCAGATCAGTCGGAAGTTCTGATCAAAAGGACAGGCCGGCGGCGGGGCAAGCCAACAAGTGGTTTGCCCCGCCGTCCGCTGGCCCCTATAGGCTCACCCATGTCCTCCATCCGACCCTGGCGCGATATCTCGCGCCGCAAGAGCCGCCAGATCATGGTGGGTGCCGTCCCTGTCGGCGGCGATGCGCCGATCACGGTGCAGACCATGACCAACACGCTGACCAGCGATGCGGTGGCGACCATCGACCAGATCCGCCGCTGCGAGGAAGCCGGGGCCGATTTGATTCGGGTCTCCTGCCCGGATGAGGAATCCACCCGCGCCTTTCGCCAGATCACCCGCGCTGCGCGCGTGCCGATCATCGCCGACATCCATTTCCACTATAAGCGCGCGCTGGAAGCCGCCGATGCGGGTGCGGCGTGTCTCAGGATCAATCCCGGCAACATCGGCTCCAGCGAGCGCGTTGCCGAAGTGGTGCGCGCTGCCAAGGCCAACGGCTGCGCTATCCGCATCGGGGTCAATGCCGGCAGTCTCGAGAAAGACCTGCTCGAAAAATACGGCGAGCCGTGCCCCGATGCGCTAGTGGAAAGCGCGCTCGACCATATCAAGCTGCTGCAAGATCACGATTTCCACGAATACAAAGTCGCGGTGAAAGCCAGCGACAGTTTCCTTGCGGTTGCCGCCTACATGCAGCTCGCCGAGCAGGTCGATTGCCCCTTGCACCTGGGCATCACCGAGGCCGGCGGGCTGATCGGCGGCACGGTGAAAAGCGCGATCGGCATCGGCAACCTGCTGTGGGCTGGCGTTGGCGACACGATCCGCGTCTCGCTGTCGGCCGAGCCCGAAGAAGAAGTGCGCGTCGGCTTTGAGATTCTCAAGACGCTGGGGCTGAGGACGCGCGGCGTTCGCGTGGTCTCGTGCCCCAGCTGCGCACGGCAGGGCTTCGACGTGATCCGCACTGTCCAGGCGCTCGAAGACGCGCTGAGCCACATCAAGACGCCGATGAGCCTCTCGGTGCTCGGCTGCGTGGTCAACGGCCCCGGCGAAGCGCGCGAGACCGATATCGGCCTCACCGGCGGCGGCAACGGCAAGCACATGGTCTATCTGCGCGGGCTGACCGACCACCACGTCCAGGACGCGGATATCGTCAGCCACATCGTCACGCTGGTCGAAGCCAAGGCGGCGGAAATCGAGGCCGGGACAGTGGCCAGCATGGATTCGCTCCACGGCAAGGCGGCATAATCCGCGCGTTCGCCCAAATCATTCCGTTTGCAATGCGGTAAGACCTCGCCGGTAAACTGATCGCCATGATCCGCCTGCTCGGCCTTGCCTTCGGCTCTGTGCTCCTCATGGCGGTGATCGCTCTGGGGCTCGGCAGCCAATCGGCCCAGCCACCTGCCAGTGCCGCCAAAGTCCCCGTCGCCAAGAAACAGTCAGGCGGCCTGGGCGACGATGTCGAGCTCGCCCGCGACACTTCGGGCCGCTTCCACCTCGATGCCGTGATCAACGGCGAGGACACCCGCTTCCTGCTCGATACCGGCGCCGACGTGGTCGCGCTGACGCTCGCCGATGCCGAAAGGCTGGGCGTGCCTGTCGATGCCGAGAATCTCCTGCCGGTTGCCCAGACGGCATCAGGCGTTGGCTACGGCGCCGCTGTCCGCATCGACCGCATAACCATCGCCGGACAGGAATTCCACGACGTCGACGCGCTGGTGATCGAAGGCCTGCATGTCAATTTGCTCGGCCGCTCGCTGATCGCCCGGCTCGGCACGCTGGAAATGCAGGGCGGACGGATGGTTTTGAGAAGGAGCTAGCTTAGCATCGCGGTACGCCACCCTTCTTGATGACGTGGCATACTCGACCAGAGGCGAAGGCGCTGCTAATCCATGATTGGCCTCGAACTGTCGCATAGGGAAGCCCATCGGTGACCGATTCGCTGTTGCTCAATCCCATGACTGTCGGACGGCTGGCCCACGCCAAGGGCGCGCCTGCCGCATTGTCGCTCAGCTGCTATGCCCAGCGGCGCAGTTCGCAGGCGATCGAGGTTGAGCGCGCGAGGGAGCCGGAGTTGTTCGCCGCGCTGCTGGCCTGGCTGGACGGGTCCGGGCCGCCAGCACTGCCCGCGCTCGATATAATCC
>JANLSP010000580.1:0-10558 GCA_031362485.1 Novosphingobium sp. | reverse complement strand
AATCCGCGGTCACGGTGAGATTGAACCGGCGGCGCTCTTCCACCAGCAATGTGTTCGCCGCGACCACTTTCCAGGTCGCGGCGTCCAGCACATTCCACATCACCGCGCGAAAACTCATCGGCACTTTGCCCAGTTTGAACGACTGGCGCAGGCCAATATCGATCGTGGTGTAACCGGGCACCATCAGTTGCTCGCCGCCGAGGCTGGGCAGTGGACCGGCGCTGAGGGCGCGCGCGCCGGTGTGGCTGACTGTCGCTGTTGGGGTCAGCCCGCCAAAGATATCGGTGCGGTAATTGATATCGACCCGCGCATTGATCGAAGGCATGCCCGCAGGGCGCTCGCCCACGCCGGGTTGCCGGTCAAGAACGCGCGGCTGGGTTGCCACTGCGCCCGCCACCACAGTCAACCGCTTGCCGAAATGGCCGCTGAGCGAGCCTTCGACACCTCGCAGGCGAAGTGTGCCGACTTGCGTGAAACTGCGCGAGGGGTCGAACGAGAAATAGGGCTTGGTGATCTGGAAAGCATTGACCGCCAGTTGCCCGCCGGAAAACTTCCAGCGCACCCCGGCCTCATATTGGACCGAGCGCGTGGCAGGGAGCTGTTCGTTGCGGTTTATCGCGCTTTCGGGCGCAGTGCCGCTGTCTTCCAGTCCCTTCTGGGTGGCCGCGAAGATCGACAGCTGGGGCGACAGGTCGAATCCCAGGCTGGCATTGTAGAGCCAGGGATCGTCGTTTGAGCGAGTGACCACGCCCGTGCGGCCGTCGCGCGAAGAGCCGCGATAGCGCGCCTTCTGCAGACCCAGATTGATCATGCCAAGGCCTTCTATTTTGCCGAGATAGCCCAGCATCAAAGCATGCTGGCGCACTCTGCCATCGTTGGGCGTGCCAAAAGCAAAGGCCGGCACCGGATGCGGATCGGGCAGGCCATAGGGCACTGTGCCATAGCTCTGCACGTCCGAGCCGCCGGTTTGCGTCAGCCGGTCGCGCGCGCGGAAACCGGCGATCAGGCGGTGCTGCCAGCGGCCTCTGCCCAGCCGCAGCGCCAATTGCACCTCGCCACTGGTTGAATGAATCGCATGAAGCGGATCGGAAAAGACGGAGTGGCTCGCCAGCGTCGGTGCGGCGCCGCCGACCGCCGGCTGCAGATTGAATATTTCCGAGTAGTTCTCCGGCCGGTTGGCCTTGGCATGAAACAGGCCGGCGCGCAGTGACAGAGTGCGCGTGATCGCGGCCCTGACCACGCCGCCAAACTGATGGTTGTCATAATGCCCGCTCGCCCAATCCTGGCCGAGATAGCGGCGCGCTTCGGGCAGCTTGGGCAGGGTGTCGCCGGTCACCACGGTTAGCGGTCGGACGTGGTTCTGCGTGAACCAGCTGGTCGAAACGAACGGCGCAATTTCGACACCGCCCAGCCGCGCGATGAAGCGGTGCGACATGCCCCATGCGGCGTTGCTGGAACCGTCGGATTGCCGCAGGTCCGATTGCGCACCGCCGCCGACATAGGCCAGCTTGTCGCCGGCGATCGGCAAGCGCAGATCGAATTCGCGGATATAACCGCCGAATGCCAAAACATTGTAACCAAGGCTCACGCCTAGCTCGCTTGGCATCGGTCGCAGGCGAAATTCGATGATGCCGGTCGGCGCGTTGAACGGATAGTCCTCGGCAGCAAAGCCCACCCGAACGACATTGGCATAGCGCAGGCGGGCAGACAGTGCGCCGACCGGATCGTAATAGACGCCGTCGATCCTCGCGTTGCCGGCCTTTGACGGGCTGAATCCGCGCGTATCCTGGTCGGAATATATCCCCGTCTGCTCCAGTCCAACGCTCGAGCCGAACGCGTCGTCCGCGCTGTTTACCGCGTTTTCATTCGCGCGCTGGGCTTGGGCAATGCCCGGGATACCCGCGCAGGCCAGCGCGGCTCCGGCGAAATGCAAAGGCCCCAGCCTCATGGTCTCACAAATCCGCCGAAATGCTGAAAGTCAGCTTGCGCCGCTCCTCGGGATAGAGCGTGTTCGCCGCCACCACTTTCCATGTCGCAGCATCGAACACATTGTTGAGCGCCAGGCGAAAGCTGGCCGGCACCCGGCCAATCGTGAACTTCTGGCGCAGGCCGAGATCGAGCGTGCTGTAGGCAGGCACCATCAACTGCCGCCCACCGCCTGCCGCCGCCCCTGTTGCCAGCGCCCGCGCGCCGACCGCCCGCGCACCGGTGTGGGCGAACGAGACG
The DNA here is from genome assembly GCA_031362485.1 of Novosphingobium sp. Taxonomy (GTDB): domain Bacteria; phylum Pseudomonadota; class Alphaproteobacteria; order Sphingomonadales; family Sphingomonadaceae; genus Novosphingobium. The sequence continues at coordinate 8,332 of JANLSP010000580.1, read as the reverse complement.
GTAGCGGTCAACCCGCCAAATATGTCGGTGCGGTAGTTCGCGTCGATCCGCGCATAGAACGATGGCGTTCCCGCCGGCCGCAGTCCACCGGTAACGCGCGGCTGCATCAGCACGGCCCCCGCCACCAGATTGAAGCGCTCGCCGAATTGGCCGGTCAGTGAGGCCTCGACGCCGCGATGGCGTACCGAGCCCAGTTGGGTGAACAGTCCCGCCGGATCGAACGAGAAATAGGGCTTCTCGATCTGGAACGCGTTGACCACGAGCTGGCCGCTGGGAAAATTAAAGCGCACTCCGCCTTCGTATTGCGTCGATAGGGTGGCGGGCAGTTGCTCGTTGCGGTTGATTGCGTTTTCGGGCGCGGTGCCGCTGTCTTCGAGTCCCCGCTGGGTCCCCAGATAGATCGACAGGTGATCGGTAAGATCGAGTCCCAGCGTCGCGTTGTAAAGCCAGGGATCGTCGCGCTGGGTGGTGACGAGGCCGCTTCGTCCGTCGCGCGAAGTACCACGAAAGCGCGCCTTTTGCAGCCCGAGGTTGATCGTGCCCAGGCCATCCCGCTTGCCGGTGTAGCCAAGCAGCAACGATGACTGGGTCACGCGCCCGGCATTGACCGGCCCAAAGGCAAAGCTCTCCTCAGGCTGGGGGTCCAATTGACCAAAGATCACCGGGTTCGCATAGTTGCGAGCCGCCGAACCGCCGGTTTCGGTATAGCGATTGCGCCCCCTGAAACCGGCGATGAAACGATGCTGCCAGCGCCCGCGCACCAGCCGCAGGGCAATCTGTGCCTCGCCGCTGGTCGCATGGACATCCTGATGCGGATCGGCAATCAACCGGTGGCGGGCAAGGCCGCTGGCATCGGTCAGCGAAAAGATCTCGGTAAAACTCGCCAGGCGCGGGCCGTTGGCATGAAGCATTCCGGCGCGCAGCGAGACCTGGCTGGAAAGCGCCGCCTTGACGGTCACGCCCAGATTGCCCGAATTCGAGCTGCCTTCGGCCCAGGTCTGCCCCAGATAGCGGTCTGGCTCGGGAAGATTCGGCAGAACGTCCCCGGTGACGACCACCAGCGTCCGGCTGCGGGTGTGGCGAAAGCCGCCCCGGGTGATGAAGGGCGCAATCTCGATGCCATCAAGGCGAATGATCGGCCTGAAGGTTAGTCCGTAAGCATAATTGGACGATCCGTCAGTCTGGCGCTGGCGCGCATGCGCCGTGCCGCCGGTAAAGCTGAGGTGATCCTTGATGACCGGTATGCGAAAATCCGATTCGGCGATGAAACCGTTGTGGCCGGTGCCGTTGAAGCCAAGGCTCACACCCAGTTTGTCGGCAAATGGCCGGAACTTGTGGTCGACTATGCCGGTTGGCGCCTGGAACGGGTAGTCCTCGGCCGAGAATCCCACGCGGATCGCCGTGCTCGCCCGCAACCTTCCGGCAAGCACGCCTACGGTATCGACATAAATACCGTCGATCCGGACATTGCCCGCCCTGCCCGGGCTGAATCCGCGCGTGTCAAATTCGGTGTAGATGCCAGTGGACTCCAGCCCGACCGTCGAGCCGAAGGCATCGTCAGCGCTGGCAATCGCATTCTCGCCTGCGCGCTGGGCAAACGCCGTACCGGGCAAAGCCAGCAACGTGAAAGCTGTCATGAGGCAGCGCGAAATCATCATCACCTGTCCAAAGCAAGGCCCGGGACAATGCGCAAGCCAAAAAGCTAAGCTAAGTCAGCAAATCGAAAAACCAGCGTCGACGGCAAGCGTCTGATTGGTGACATAGCGCGCTGCCGGGGATGCGAAATAGAGCACCGCGCTGGCGATATCGCGCGGTTCGCAAAATCCGAGCAGGGGGCGGCGGATTCCCGGGCCGGTCGGCGCGGGCCCCTCGGCGCCCATTGAGCCCGGCGTGCCCACTCCGCCCGGCAGTACGGTGTTTACCGTGATCGCGTGGGGTGCGAGTTCCAGCGCCATGGCGCTGGTCAGCGCAGCCAGCGCGCCTTTCGAGGAAAGGTAGGCCGCGTGACCATGGCAGAGCTGCCCGGCAAGCCCGGTCGTGGCGCAATTGACGATCCGCCCGCCACTGCCGCCCGCGACCATGGCCCTGGCAATCTCGCGTGAAATCAAAAACGCCCCGCGCGAATTGACGGCATGAGTCATGTCCCAGAACCGCGCCGTGCCCTCGAGCAGTAACTCGCGGTGTTGCAGCCCGGCATTGTTGACCAGCAGCCATGGCACGCCGTGCTGCGCGGTCGCTTGCGCACAAGCGGCTACAACCGATGCTTCGTCGGCAAGATCGACTTGCACTGCAGCCGCATCGTGGCCCGCCGCAATCAGTGCATCGGCTTGCGCCTGCGCACCTGCCGCATTGATATCGGCAATCACCACTTTGGCGCCGGCTTCAGCCAGCAGTTCAGCAATGCCTGCGCCGATGCCGCCCGCGCCGCCGGTAACGAGGGCGAGTCTGCCTTTGAGATTGAATGCGTCAGTCATTGCCGGCCATTGCCCTTTGTTTCATTACTTCGTCTGCGGTTTCTTCGCGTGGCGGGATGGCGTGAGCCAGCACCAGGCTCCCGCGATCATCGAAGGCGGACTTGAGCCTCGCACCTTCAACATTGCCCGGGCTATCGACGATCCAGACCGGCCCGTCGGCAATGTGCTCCAGCCCCTGGCGGGCCACCACATCGCATTTTTCTGCAATTTCTATCGGCATGCCCAGCCGCTCCATCGCCGGCGTTGCGGTGAAACCGATGTTTAGGTGCAGCACATCGACCCCCAGCGGCTTGCATTCTGCCCACAAGGCCTCGGCAAAGACTCGGGCGAAGGCCTTGGCAGCGCAATAGGTCGCCAGCGTCGGCGAGCCGAGATAGCCGCCGGTCGAACCGGTGAGGATCATCCCTCCTCGCCCGCGCGCGCACATGAGTTGGCCATAGTGCCGCGCAAAATCGGCATGGCCGTGGACATTGATGGCGATAACTCCGTCGGTGACGTCGGCTGGCAGATCAACGAATTGGCCCCGCGTATCGTTGGCCCCGGCGATAAATGCCAACAGGCCAACCTCGATATCGTCGGTCTCCTTGCGCACCTCAGCCAGAACATCGCGCCGCTTGAGATCGGCCGAGACGATCCGCACCTCGGTGCCTCTTTCCTCAAGCTCGGCCTTGAGCGCCGCCAGCGGTTCCAGCTTGCGCGCAGTGAGCACCAGCTTGAAGCCGTCGCCTGCAAGTTGACGCGCCATTTCCGCACCAACGCCTTCCGAGCCGCCGATTACCAGCGCCCACGGGCCGTATTTGGCCAGGTCCATCACCGCTCTCCCATCCTGCCGGGAGGACAGCGACTGCGAATCACGCCGCCTTTTTCGCCCGCTCGGTTGCTTCGAGATTGAGCATGTCCGCCAGCAGGAAGGCAAGCTCGATCGACTGCGCGGCGTTGAGGCGCGGATCGCAGTGAGTGTGATAGCGGTCGGCCAATGCCTCGTCGGTGATGGCAACCGCGCCGCCAGTGCACTCGGTCACATCCTGCCCGGTCATTTCGATATGGATGCCGCCCGCATGCGTGCCTTCGGCGCGATGAACGGCTAAGAAACCGCGCTATTCGGCAAGGATGCGTTCAAACGGCCGGGTCTTGTAGCCCGATGCCGCCTTGATGACATTGCCGTGCATCGGATCGCATGACCAGACCACCGGATGCCCCTCGCGCTGGACCGCGCGCACCAGCTTGGGCAGGCCGTCTTCAACTTTGTCATGCCCGAAGCGGCTGATAAGCGTCATGCGCCCCGCCTCGCGGGCGGGATTGAGCACATCAAGCATGCGCAGGAGCGCTTCGGGGTCCAGTGAAGGCCCACACTTCATGCCGATCGGATTGCCCACCCCGCGCAGGTATTCGACATGGGCCGAGCCTTCAAAGCGCGTGCGGTCGCCGATCCACAACATGTGCGCCGAGCAATCATACCAGTCGCCGGTAAGCGAATCGCGCCGGGTCAGTGCTTCCTCATAGGGCAGCAGCAGCGCCTCATGGCTGGTGTAGAAGCTGGTGCCCTGAAGCTGGGGCACTGTCTCGGGATCGACCCCGCAGGCAGCCATGAAGTCGAGCGCCTCGCCGATGCGATCAGCGGTTTCGGTGAAGCGCTTGGCCCAGGGGCTGCGGCCGATATGATCGAGCGTCCAGTTGTGTACGCGGCGCAGGTTGGCATAACCGCCATTGGAGAATGCCCGCAGCAGATTGAGCGTCGCGGCTGCCTGCCCGTAGGCCTGCACCATCCGGCCGGGATCATTGCGGCGTGTCGCATCCTCGAATTCGATGCCGTTGATGATATCGCCGAAATAGCTTGGCAATTCCTTGCCACCGATGCTCTCGGTCGCAGCCGAACGCGGCTTGGCGAACTGGCCGGCCATCCGCCCGACTTTCACCACCGGCTGCTTGCTGGCGAAGGTCATGACGACTGCCATTTGCAGCAGCACGCGGAAGGTGTCGCGGATATTGTCTGCGCTGTGCTCGGCAAAGCTCTCGGCGCAGTCGCCGCCCTGGAGCAGGAAGCCCTTGCCGGCGGCGACTTCGGCGAGGTCCGCCTTGAGCGCGCGCGCCTCGCCGGCAAAGACCAGCGGCGGAAACTTGGCCAGCGTGGCCTCTGCCCCGGCGAGTTCGCTCGCGTCTTCATAGGCCGGCAGATGCCGTGCCTCATGGGCTATCCAGCCACCGGGTGTCCAATTACTCGCCACAGGCTTGCTCCTATTCAGGTCGCGGCCCTTAGCGGGATTGGCGCAAAATGCAAAGCGCTGGCGCGGAACGGGTTATCGCGCTGACGGCGCTCCGCCCGCCAGGCCGCCCTGCGGCACCACGGCCAGCCGCCACCCTTTCTGCGGATCAAGATATTTGCGCGCCAGTGCCTGCATCTTCTCAGGCGTTGTCTGAGTGAAGTCCGTCAGAAGGCTGCGCACCGCGGCAAAGCGGGAAGGATCCTGCGTCGCGCCTTCCAGTTGGCCCATGAAAAAAGCAGAACTGGTGGTTGCCCGGGTCAATTGCTGTCGCAGCGGTTCGATTACGCGGGTCAGCTCGTCTGCGCCGGGCGGACGGGCGGAGAGGTCGGCCGCAATTTCCTGCGCAGCGGCAAAGAAGGCGCCAGTCGCCGAAGGTTGGAGCTGGGCAAATGCCATGATCGAGCCGCCGCTGGAAAGGTCGAGTGGCCAGTTGTTGACCACTTGGGGGGCGTAGCTGGCCCCCAGCCGTTCGCGCATGGCATCCATCAGCCGGTTGGTGAACAATTGCGAGAGGATCTCAAGCTGTCGCGATTCGCTGATCCCGGCCATGCCGCCGCCAGTGCCCCAGGCAATCACCGCCGCTGCCTGATTGCTGTCGCCGCGGTGCGTGAGGATTACGGGTTGGGCATTGGGCGCGGGAAATCGACCGACAGCCGGCGCGGCATTGGCCGGCAATGGCTTGCGCTCAGGCAATGCCCCAAACGTCCGCTGGAGCGCCGCCAGCGCCGAGTTGCGATCAAAATCGCCAAAAATCTGAACTTCAACCGGACCAAACGCCAGCGCTCGCTGCCAGAGCGCCCGGAAACTGGCCGGGCTGGCTTTCTCGATCTCGTCGGGCGTTGCCGTGCGGAAGCGGGGGTCGCGATCGCGCTGGAGATAGCGCAAGTCACGTTCGATCACGCCTTGCGGTGACGACGAATAGGCGTCGTATTGCAGGCGTGCCGCCGCCTTGGCGCGCAGGAAAGGGTTTACGTCCCAGCGCGGCTTCGCCAGCTTGGCGGCAAACAGGTAGAGCTGATCGGCCAGATCGTCCGCGCGGGTTTCGGCAGAAAATTCAAAATTTGCTTCTTCGATCTTGAACTCGAAGCCCATTTTTCGGCCGGTGGATATCCGGTCCAGCTCTTCCTGACCAAGCGACCCCACACCCGAACTTACCAGCGCCATTTCGCCCAGCGCGATGTTGGCAGCGTCCCCATCGCCAAACATGCGGTAACCGCCGCCAAAGCGCACTTTGACGGTCATCCGCCCTGGCTCTTCCGGGGTCCGCCACATCAGCGCCTTGACGCCGTTGCCGAACGTGACTTGCTCGATGCCGAGCAGGCCTGCAGGCGCGAGCCCGGTGATCTTGCCCATCGGGCCAACCGGCGGCAGTTCATCGAATTTGATCGGTTTGACAGCAAGCCGCACGCTGCCATCGGCTGTTACCGGAGCAGCAAGCGCCAGGCGCAGCACATCTGCATCGCCCTCGCCCGTCTTGGGCGTAACCAGTATCGCGCGCGTCACTGCTCCGCCAAACAGGGCTGTTGTATGCCGCAGCACCGCTGCCGGAGTGAACAGGGGCTTGGAGCTGCGAAAGATGCGCAGAACATCGGCGGGCGCGGCGACTGTCTCGCGGATATCAAGCGCAGTAACCAGATCATCGGCAACCTTCGATCCGGCCAGCAACGCCTGTTGCTCGACCGGGACCTGATAAGCGATCTCCATCTCGGCCGATTCGCGCGCAATTTCTTCCGCCGTGGGCGGCGTGGAGAGAGCATCGGCAATCACCGCGCGCACATCGCGCAGCGCACTCTTCCAGTCCTCGCTCAGCGGAGTCACGGTGACGAAAGTGCCATCGACCGAGCGGCTGACATCCTGCTGCTGAACCTGTGCCATCAGGAAGCTGCCGCCGGCACGGGCCTTGGCTTCCAGCCGCCGGTTGATCAGTGCCTGTGAAAGCGAATCCAGCATCAGACCCTGATTATAGGCAATGGTATCGTTGACCGGACGCCATGGGCGAAGGATCGCATAGCTAAGCCCGCGAGGCAGTTCGGGCTCGACGATCACGCGGGTTTCGCCCACCGGCGTTTTTTCGAGCGCTGTCGCCGCGCTTCCGGCAGGCGGCGCTGGATCACCGAAGTTGGGCGCAAGCTCGCGGGCGCCCAAACCACGCCAATCGCCAAACCATTTGCCGATCAGCCTGACAAGTTCCGCCGGATCAGCATCGCCCGCCGCGACAATCACCGCATTTTCTGGCCGATACCAACGCGTGTGGAACGCGCGCACGGCCGCCGAAGTTGCGCCCTCAAGCGTCTCATCGGTGCCGATCGGCGAGCGCGTGGCCAGCAATTGTCCGGCATAGAAGGTCTCGCGGGTTGCCTGCGCCACACGTTCGCCAGCGCCGCCGCGTTCGCGCTTTTCGGCCAGTACGATCGGCACTTCGGCGCGCAAATTGGCGTCCGACAGCGCAGGCGCGGCCATCATGCCCGAGAGCAACTTGAAGCTTTCATCGAGCGCGGCAGGCGTGGCATTGGGCAAGTCGAGCTTGAAGGCAGTGTGGGTCGGCGATGTCTCGGCGTTGGTATCGTTGCCGAAACTGGCGCCCAGGCGCTGCCAGGTTGGAATCGCCTGGGCATCGCCGAGATACTTCGACTGGCGAAACACCAGATGTTCGATCAGGTGGGCAAAACCGCGCTCATTCTCCCGCTCGTGGAGCGATCCGGCATCAATGCGGATGCGGATCGATACCTGATCGGGCGGCACTCCGTTCTTGCGCACCGCATAGCGCAGGCCATTGGGCAATTCGCCAAACGTCCAGTCCGGGTCCGGCGGCACATCGCTGCCGCGATAGAGCCAGGGATCGGACTTCGTAGCCGCTACCGCTGGCTGGGCCGCGCTCGACGCGGGTTTTGCAGCCTTCGCGCCCTGCGCGCCAGCCGGCTGACCAGCCAGCAGGATTATCGGAAAAATAAGGGCGAGCGAACGGCGCAATGATTTCATGCGCCCAGCCTATAAGATGGCATCCGATTAAGGGCCAGTGAATAGCAGGGTCATCGCCGGCCAACATTCTCCCGTCCGGAGCGGGAGATGCTGGTGCGAAGGTCAGACGAGTCCCATGTCCACAAATTCGGTGCCTTCGTGCGAATGATGGCCCTTGCCGGGACGCAGCGACTTCACCGGTGGCGTCCGCGGTTTGCCGTCTTCGGGCGCGGCCATCGAATGCCAGATGAAATCGCGGATCACCGGATAGATTTCCGCCTGAAATTTCGACCCGGAGAATACGCCGTAGTGGCCGACACCGGGCTGAATATAGTGGCCGCGCAGATCATCGGGCACATTCACGCAGATGTCGTGGGCTGCTTCGGTTTGCTGAGGCGGACAGAAATTGTCGTTGGCGCCTTCGACCGTCAGCAGGCCGGCCTTGCGGATCGCGCCGAAATCGACCGGCTCGCCGCGGTAAGTCATCTGCCCGGTGGGAATGTGGTGGTTGAAGAATATCTTGTCGAGCGTCTCGACATAGAAGCTTTCCGCCATGTCGAGCACCGCGAAATATTCGTCGTAAAAATCGCGGAAACGTTCCAGCCCGTCCTCATCGCCTTTCAGCGTATTGGTGAC
>JANLSP010000573.1:0-1550 GCA_031362485.1 Novosphingobium sp. | reverse complement strand
AATATGACCAAAGGGGAATGCAGCAGCCGAAGTGAACAAGTGCCATGATGTCCACGTCATATCTAGGAATTGCTTCGATGCACCCTCGCCTGATTCTTATTTTGGGTGATCAGCTGTCGCCGAATATTTCGGCCCTGCACTCGGCCAATCGAGCAACCGATGTCGTGCTGATGGCCGAAGTGATTGCCGAGGCCAGCTATGTAAGGCACCACCAGAAAAAGATTGCCTTTGTCTTTTCTGCCATGCGCCATTTTGCCGAAGAACTGCGACAATCCGGCTGGCGGGTGGATTATGTGCAGCTCGATGACCCCGACAACAGCGGGACTCTGGCAGGCGAAGTGCAGCGCGCGCTGGTGCGGCACAGGCTCCACCGAACGCTCGCCACAGAGCCTGGTGAATGGCGACTGCTTGATGCAATGCAGCGATGGGATAGCATCGAGCTGCTCCCTGATGACAGGTTCCTGTCAGATCGGCACAGCTTTGCCGAATGGGCCGCTAGCCGCAAGGGCCTGCGAATGGAACACTTCTACCGTCTGATGCGCCGCAAGACCGGGCTGCTGATGGAGGGCGACCTGCCGGCGGGCGGCAAGTGGAACTACGACGCCGAAAATCGAAAGCCAGCAGCTGGTGGGCTGCTCATGCCTGGGCCGCTGCGCTGCGAACCCGACGCGATCACGCGCGCAGTGCTCGATCTGGTCGCAAGCCGCTTCACCGAGCACTTCGGGGATCTCGAGCCCTACTGGTTTGCCGCCACGCGCGAGCAGGCCGAGGCAGCCTTTGCCCATTTCCTGCGCACCGGGCTCAAGGACTTCGGCACTTATCAGGACGCCATGCTCGCCGGGCACAGCTTCCTGTGTCATGCGGTCATATCAACCTATCTCAACACCGGCTTGCTTGATCCACTTTCTGTTTGCCGTGCTGTCGAGCAGGAGTGGCGGTCCGGCCGCGTTCCGCTCAATAGCGCCGAGGGCTTCATCCGCCAGATCATCGGCTGGCGCGAGTTCGTGCGGGGGGTCTATTGGTGGCGCATGCCCGGTTATTTGGCGAGCAACGCGCTTGAGGCCCACCGTCCACTGCCCGGCCTCTACTGGAGCGCAGAGACGCCGATGGCCTGCATGCGCGCCTGCATCACCCAGACCCGCAAGGAGGCCTATGCCCACCATATCCAGCGGCTCATGGTAACGGGCAATTTCGCGCTGCTCGCCGGGATCGATCCCAATGCGCTGCACGAATGGTATCTGGCGGTCTATGCTGACGCTTACGAATGGGTGGAGCTGCCCAATACAATCGGCATGAGCCAGTTTGCCGATGGCGGGGTGCTGGCGAGCAAGCCCTACGCGGCGAGCGGAGCCTACATCAACCGCATGAGCGACTATTGCGGTGGATGCAGCTTCGACGTGAAGGCTAAGTCGGGGCCAAAGGCCTGCCCGTTCAACCTGCTCTATTGGCACTTCATTGCCCGCCACCGCGAGCGGCTCGAGAAAAACCCGCGGATGGCGCAGATGGTGCGCACCTGGGATCGTTTCGCGCCCGACAAGCAGATGCAGCTC
>JANLSP010000547.1:0-1622 GCA_031362485.1 Novosphingobium sp. | reverse complement strand
GCCCATCTCGATGCCGATGCGGCTGTGCGCGACATGGCCGTGTCATCCATGAAAGTGCAGATCGGTCGCAGTGCAAAATTCATCGGCGGCCAGGCGATCCAGCTTCACGGCGGCATGGGCATGACCGACGAGTATCTGATCGGACACTATTTCCGCCGGCTCTGCATGATCGAAAGCATGTTTGGCACGACCGGCGCACATCTCGACCGCATGGTACTCCTCGACAGAACGGCGGCCTGAAATGAACTTCACCCTCGACCCTGCTGACGAGCTGTTCCGCGAGGAAGTGCGCAGCTGGGTGCGCGCCAATCTGCCCGCCGACATCAAGGCAGTGGCGCACCGTAATTTTCACATGGGCGGGCCGATGATGGCGCGCTGGGTCGGCTTGCTCAATACACGCGGTTGGGCTGCTCCGGGCTGGCCGGTCCACCTGGGCGGCCAGGGCTGGACGATCATGCAGCAGTTCATTTTCGAACAGGTTCTGCTTGAGGAAGGCGCGCCGAGCGTGGATGTCGGCGGCGCGAAAATGATCGGTCCGATCATCAACACCTTCGGCACAGCCGAACAGTTCGAGCGTTTCAACAAGCCCTGGGCGCGCGGCGAACTGCGCTGGACGCAGGGTTTTTCGGAACCCGGTGCTGGATCGGACCTGGCGTCGCTGTCGACCGTGGCGGTGCGGGACGGCGATGACTATGTCATCAATGGCCGTAAGATCTGGACCTCGAATGCCCAGTATGCCGACTGGATCTTCTGCCTGTGCAAGACCGATCCGACTGCCAAACAACGCGGCATCTCACTCATCCTCATTCCCGCCAATGCGCCGGGGGTAACGATCCGCCCGATTATCGACATTGCCGAGGAGCACCATCTCAACGAAGTGTTTCTCGACAATGTGCGCACATCCGCGGACAATCTGATCGGCGAGGAAAACAAGGGCTGGACCTACGCAAAGAGCCTGCTTGAGAGCGAACGGGCCCTGTCAGGCGAGGCGCCGCGCAATCGCCGATATCTTCAGGTTCTCAAGTCGATTGCCCGCGACCGCACCCGCTGCGGAGTGCCGCTGATCGAAAATCCGGCCTTCGCAGCGCGCATCGCCCAGCTCGAATCCGATCTCAATTCGCTCGAGTGGATGACCTTCCGGGCGCTGACAGCCAAAGCTGGCGGGGATTCGGCCCTGCCACTCGGGTCGATCCTCAAGGTGCGCGGCTCCGAACTCCTCCAGAACCTGACGGCGCTGCACGTCGAGGCACTTGGTGATCACGGGTTCTATGTCCACGGCAAGAACACGGACGTGCCCGGCCCCGATTACGCGCCGGGCTTGCTCGCCGATTTTCTTTATTGCCGGGCAAGCACCATCTATGGCGGTTCGAACGAAATCCAGCGCACAATCATCGCGCGTCAATTTCTGGGACTATGATCCATGAGTGATACTGCACCCCCCGGCAGCGGATGGACCCACGAAGAATCGACAAGCCCGGCAGTCAACCGGCTCGGCAAGATATGGAGCAAGCAGCTGGTCCGTGCTGATGGCGTCACCGAGTATCACAATGCCATCCTGGTCGAACCGCATCACTGCAACACATGGGAAATGACGCACGGCAGCTTCATCGGCGCGCTCGGCG
>JANLSP010000498.1:0-4874 GCA_031362485.1 Novosphingobium sp. | reverse complement strand
CATCCGCTGGTCGCCAGCTTGCCGATGCGCTGGCGGTTCTATCGCTCGGGGCTCTACATATCGCCGCTGGCGCCGCTGCTGTTGGGGCTGTTCACGGGCATCCTCACCATGCTGATGGGTATCGGTGGCGGTTTCGTGCTGGTGCCGGCCATGCTCTACATTCTCGGCATGAGCGCCAGTGTCGTGGTCGGCACCTCGCTATTCCAGATCCTGTTCGTCACGATGGCAACGACGATGATGCATGCCCTGACGACCAAGGCGGTCGACATTGTTCTGGCCGTCCTGCTGCTGATTGGTTCGGTGACGGGCGCGCAGGTGGGCGCGCATTTTGCCCAGCGCGCCCGGCCAGAATACTTGCGCCTGGCACTCGCAATCATCGTCCTGCTGGTCGCCCTGCGTCTCGGGCTGGGGCTGACCTACCGGCCCGACGAGATATTCACCGTGGAACTTCGATGAGGGCCGTGCTGGCATCGCTGGCGCTGCTGCTGCTGGCCGGTGCGCGCGATCCGATCCTCGTGCCCGAGGTGTCGCAGCACGAAGTGCAGGTTCGGCAGGGCTTCACCGGGGCGGAGTTGCTGCTGTTCGGTGCAATTCTCAGCCCCGAAGGCACGCGCGCGGCGCAGGACTATGATATTGTCGTTGTGCTGAAGGGTCCGACGAGCCCGGTGGTGCTGCGCGAGAAGCGCCGGGTTGCCGGCATCTGGATCAACGCCGCCAGTACCGAGCTGCATTCGGTTCCTTCCTACTTTGCCATGGCTTCAACCCGCCCGATTGCCAAGATCGTCGACGGCAAGACTGCCGCGATCTATGAACTGGGCCTGGCATGGCTGCAACTTTCGCCGACAGGCGCAATCGATCCCAAGTCCTTGAATCGCTTCACATCTGGCCTTGTCGACTTGCGCCAGCGGAACGGACTTTATGGTCAGGAAGAAGCTGGGGTTAAAGTGAGCGAGCAAGTGCTTTATCAGGCCCGTATCAATTTGCCCTCAAACGTTCAGACCGGCCGTTATACCGCCGAAACTTTTGCCGTCTCCCGCGGACGGGTCGTTGCCTCTGCGATTAGCCAGATCGAAGTTCGCAAGCTTGGTTTTGAGGGCGCCATTGCCAGTTTTGCCGAAAGCTGGTCGCTGCTCTATGGCCTGCTCGCCGTTGCCATCTCGGTGTTGATGGGCTGGCTCGCGGGACGTGTATTTTCATTGGTTTAGTCCGAAATTAACTCCTTTCGCTTAAGCCACAACCTGTATTTACAAGAGTTGGCGTAGGCGTGATGGCAGATATGAGCAGGCACAATTTCGGCGCGGCGCGGCCCGCCCTGGCCCAGGATCTGGGGCCAGAATTCAATGCGCCAGCTATCGATCAATCCGTCGAACCGATCGGCATCGTGCTGGAAATATCGGGCTCCGGCAGCCAGATTGCCATCGATCTCCAGCGGCTGAATGACTGTTCCACCAGTTCCGATCTGGCGGTCGCGCTTGCCGGGCAGGTCGGCAGCCAGATCAAGATCCAGGTCGGTCGAAGCTGGTTGCTGGCCACCATGCGCAGCCAGAAGCAGGACGCCAACACGCCGGGCGGTGTGCTTGCGGTGGTCGATTTTCTGGGTGAAGGCGAAGAGGAGCGGTTGACCGGCAAGCTGCACAGCTTCCAGCGCGGCGTGACGCGCTATCCGGTGCCCGGCGCGCTGGTCTTTCCGGCAACGACGGCGGACCTGCGCCAGATCTATGCCAGCGACGGGCGCAATCTCATCCAGATCGGCACAGTGTTTCCCACCAGCGACATTCGCGCCGGGCTCTATGTCGATGCCATGCTGGGCAAGCATTTCGCGCTGCTGGGTTCGACCGGCACCGGCAAGTCGACCAGCGCTGCGCTGATCCTCCACCGGATCTGCGAGGCGGCGCCCGAAGGCCATATCATCATGGTCGATCCGCACGGCGAATATGCCTCGGCCTTTCGCGATAACGGCGTGATCCTCGACGTCAGCAACCTGCAGATGCCCTACTGGCTGATGAACTTCGAGGAACACTGCGAGATCATCCTGACCTCGTCCGGCAGCAACCGCCAGGAAGACATGGAAATCCTCGCCAAGTGCCTGCACATGGCTCGGATGAAGAGCCGGCTTGCGGAAGGCTTCGGCAAGGTCACCGTGGATACGCCGATCCCCTACCTGATGAACGATCTGATGATCATCCTGCAGAACGAGATGGGCAAGCTCGACAAGTCGACGACCACCGCGCCCTACATGCGGATCAAGACCAAGCTTGACGAGCTCAAGGGCGATCCGCGTTACCAGTTCATGTTTTCCGGGATGTTGGTCGGCGATACCATGGCGGAATTCATCGCCAAGATATTCCGCTTGCCCTCGCGTGGTCGGCCGATCTCGATCATCGACGTGTCTGGCGTCCCATCGGAAGTCACCTCCACCGTGGTGGCCGTGCTCAGCCGGCTGGTGTTCGATTTCGCCATCTGGTCGCGCGACGACACGATGCGGCCGATCCTGCTGGTTTGCGAAGAAGCCCACCGCTATGTGCCCAACGAGAAGAACGCCGATGGCTCTTCGGTGGGCAAGATACTCAGCCGCATCGCCAAGGAAGGCCGCAAATACGGCGTGTCGCTGGGCCTGATCACCCAACGCCCCTCAGATCTTGCCGAGGGCGTGCTGTCGCAATGCGGCACGATCATCTCGATGCGGCTGAACAACGAGCGCGATCAGGCTTTCGTCAAGGCGGCGATGCCCGAAGGCGCGCGCGGCTTCCTCGAATCGATCCCGGCGCTGCGCAACCGCGAATGCATTATCTGTGGCGAAGGCGTGTCGGTGCCTGTCCGGGTCAACTTCGACGATCTGGAAGATTACAAGCGCCCGGCCTCTGCTGACCCTTCGTTCATTGACTTGTGGAGCAAGTCCGGCGGCGAAGAGGAAATGATCGCGCGCACCGTCCATCGCTGGCGCGCGCACGGTCGGTAATCCGGGATTATCCAGCGGCGTTCACCTCTGTGCCGCGCGCGGGCAGTGCGCCTTTGCGCCAGCCGCCATGCAGGTAATACAGGATTGCCATCAGCGCCGAAGCCACGGTGCTGGCCATGAATGCCCACCAGATCGCATCGGCGCCAAATGCCGGGTAGAACCCGAAGCCGACTGCAAGACGAATGATGATCACCGAGAAAAACAGGATCAGCAAGGGCACGATCACTGCGCCGTTGGCCCGGACGATTGAAGTCAACACCATCGAAATGCCCATGGGGATGAATGTCCACCCGATCAGCCAGTTGATGTGATCGCCGAGGGCAATCGCCGGGCTTGACTGCGGCAGGAACAACCCTAGCAGGAAGTGACCCGCCAAGAGCATGGCCACCACCAGCGCCCCGGTCATAACCACGTTTACCGCAACGCCAATTACGGCGAGACGATTGATCCGGTCCCAGCGTCCCGCGCCGATGTTCTGCGCTGCCATCGCGCTCACCGCGCTGGCGATGGCGAACGCGGGCATCTGGATATAGCTCCAGATCTGGTTGGCAGCATTGTAGGCAGCGGCGGTTGCTACGCCTTCGCGATTGATCAGGCCCATCATCACCAGCCCCGAAACAGCCATGACGATCATCGACAAGCCCATTGGCAGGCCGATGGTGAGCACCGGCCTAAGATGCGCCCAGTCGGGCAGCAGCAGATGCAGGTCAGCGCGCGGCAGGCGGATCGGCAAGTCGCGCCGATAGATTTCGGCGACCATGTAGATCAGACAGATCAGGTTGGTCAGCACCCCTGCCCAGGCTGCGCCGGCCAGACCCATCGCAGGCACCGGCCCCCAGCCCAAAATCATGATCGGATTGAGCACCAGCGATAGCACAAGATTAAGCACCGTGGTCCACAATGGCGTCACTGCATCGCCAACGCCGCGCATAGCTGATTGCAGCAGCACGGTGAGGAACACGAAAGGCACACCGACAAAGACTACCCTCAGGAACTCTTCGGCAAAGGGGAATGCCGCCGCAGGGGTTGCCAGCAGGCGCAGCATCGGCGGCACCAGCATGCCGCCCAGCGCGGCAATGACCAGGCTGATCGCAATGAACGCGCCCGATGTCGCGCCGATGACGCGCCGCACTTCCTCCAGATCGCGGCGGCCCATCGCCTGACCGATCAGGATCGTCGCGGCCATGGCGAGGCCAAACACCGTCGAGAAAATCAGGAACATGACCATGGTGGCAATGCCGGTCGCGGCAAAGGCGTCCTCGCCGAGGAATTTGCCGACATAGATCGCGCTGATCGAGCCATTGAGCGACTGCAGAATATTCGAGCCAAGCGTCGGCAGGGCAAACAGCAGCAGGGTCTTGCCTACTGGTCCCTGCGTAAGGTCGCCGCGCATCGGCGATTGCCGGGCGGTCTGGGCAGCAAGATCGGTTTCATCGGCAATGGGAAGGTCGGTCACGTTCCTCTCGTGTCGCCATAGAGATGGATATGCAAGCGGTCGGAAAAATTAAATCCATGTTCTGAACAAAGCATGGCGAGCCACCCCGACCGGGCTCGCAATGCATTGCTGTCGCGGCCTTCGGGCATCAGGAAAATACGTTGGGATGGGATTGCATATGTTGCCTGCAAGGCCAGCACTTCATCCATATCGGCAGGCTCGGCGACGACGAATTTGAACCATGCGCGCGGGTCTGCTGCCCATGCGCCGAGCCGCTCAGGCGGCAGTGCCAGTTCCGCCGGATTGCCGCTGTGCGCCAGTTTCGGGCTGACATTGTATTGCTGGACAAGCGTGTCGAGTGCGGGCGGCGGGGCGATGGTGCCATTGGTTTCAACCTCGATGTGCATCGTCGGCAGAGCAGCAATCATGCGGGCGAGGGCAGCGGCCTGTAGCAAGGGCTCGCCGCCGGTAATGACCAGC
>JANLSP010000411.1:0-4521 GCA_031362485.1 Novosphingobium sp. | reverse complement strand
GACGAAATCGACATCGTCCAGCACGCCCTGCTCTTCGGCCACGCCGCGGCCATTTGGCCCGATGAAGCCCATCGAATGCGCCTCGTCGACCAGCACCATCGCACCGTGCTTCTTGGCGACGGCGATCATTTCCTTCAGCGGGGCGATGTCGCCCAGCATCGAATAGACGCCCTCGAGGATCACCAGTTTGCCTGCGCCTTCGGGAATGCGTCCCAGCCGCTTGTCCATCGCCTCGATGTCGTTGTGCTTGAACGGCACCACTTCGGCATCGCCAAGCTTGCAGCCGTCCCAGATCGAGGCGTGGCTGTCGATGTCGAGGACGATGTAGTCACCCTTGCCGGCCATGGTGCTGATGATGCCGAGGTTGGCTTGATAGCCGGTCGAGAAGACCATGGCATGGTCCATCCCGTAAAACTCTTTCAGCGCCTCTTCGACCGCCTTGTGGCCGGCATAGGTGCCATTGAGCACCCGGCTGCCGGTGGTGCCCGCGCCGAACTCGTCAAGCGCCTGCTTGCCCGCCGCGATCACGTCGGGATCGAAAGTCATCCCCATGTAGTTGTAGGTGCCGAGCAAAATCGTCTCGCGCCCGTTGCAGATCGCCCGGGTGGGGGAGAGCACTTTTTCCATGACAAGCGAAAACGGGTCCGCGCCGCCGGCGGTGAGCAGGCCTTCGCGCAAGTCGATGATCGGCTGGAACTTGTCGAACAGGTCACTCATTCACGTTTCCCCGGCCCGCTCGCCCTGAGCTTGTCGAAGGGCTGCACTTCACTTCTGCGGTGGCGGAAGGAAAAGGCGACCCTTCGACAGGCTCAGGGTGAGCGGACTTTAGTTGGTCTGCAATTTCACCACGGCATCGATCAGCTGGCCGTAATTCTCGATTTCGGCCTGCTGGTTCATCGAGATGATGATGTCAAATTCGTCCTCGACCGCGGCGACGAAATCCATGACCGTCAGGCTGTCGAATTCCAGATCGCCGGCGAAGGTCGTGGCGTCGGCGACGGCGACACCCTTCTTGTTGAACGGCGCGATGATCGCGGCGATGCGGGTTTCGGTGGCGGCGCGGTCCATTGGTTCATGCTCCTGCATTCAGGTGCGGCACATGGCCGCAGAATGCGGCGCAAAAGCGGCGCGGGCGCTTGCTGTCAAGTCGCGGATCGGGGTGGGTAAATTTAGTAAATGCTGCGCTTGTATTGATCCGGTCACAAGACGTTGAAACCAATGCATAAATGCGGTATTTTGCCTTGGCCATCTTTGCTATCTTTATGCAAATGACGCACGGCAAAGGTGGTTTTGCCAAAAGTCGCCCAGCGCCAGATGCAGCAAAACCCGCGGCCTTGAGGGCAGCGGGTTCGGGAGGGGAGGGTTCACGGGTTCAAGGCCTGTCCTGAGCTTGTCGAAGGGAGCGCGGGACGCAAGGTTCCGATATGGCGAGTTTGGCACGGACGTGGCGGTGTAGGAAAGTCATTGCCCGAGAGCCAGAGCTTGTGAAGCAGTGCGGCAAGTTTGCGGGCGACGGCAACCTTGGCGCGCTTGGGGCCCTTGGTCTCGGCGAGACGCTTGCCCCAGTCCTGTAGCGCGCAAGGCCGCTTGAGCTGTGAATCGGCCTGCAATAATGACCCCGGTTTTGGGGTAATCGGCGTCTAAAATTGACCCCCTGAACCAGTGGTGTTCACGCTTTCGGTTTTGCCGGAGGCTGCGGGGAGATGTTGGTAGTGGAGACGGTTGCGCGCATCCGGCGCGAGTTTTTCGTCAAGGGCAAGTCGATCAAGGAGATCGTGCGTGACCTTGGGGTGTCGCGGAACACGGTGCGCAAGGTTCTGCGGTCTGGCGAGACGGCGTTTACCTATGAGCGCAGCGTGCAGCCGCTACCGAAGCTAGGGCCATGGTCGAGCGAGCTGGACGGGCTTCTGGAGGCGAACGGGCACAAGGCGCGGCGCGAGCGGCTGACGATGGTCAGGGTGTTCGAGGAGCTGCAGGGGCTGGGCTATCGCGGCGGCTATGATGCGGTGCGACGGTATGCTGCGGCATGGCACCGGGAGCGCTCGCTTGTAACGGCAGCAGCCTATGTGCCGCTGAGCTTTGCGCCCGGCGAAGCCTACCAGTTCGACTGGAGCCACGAAGTGGTGATCATCGCTGGTGCGACCACCACGGTGAAGGTTGCGCATGTCCGTCTCTGCCACAGCCGGATGTTCTATGTGCGGGCCTATCCACGCGAGAGCCAGGAGATGGTGTTCGACGCGCATGATAAGGCGTTCGTCTTCTTCGGCGGTGCCTGCCAGCGCGGCATCTACGACAATATGAAGACGGCAGTGGACGCGATCTTCATTGGCCGCGAGCGGAAGTACAATCGGCGCTTCGAGCAGATGTGCGGACATTACCTGGTTGAGCCGGTGGCGTGCACGCCTGCGGCGGGGTGGGAGAAGGGGCAGGTCGAGAACCAGGTCGGCCTGGTGCGCGAACGCTTCTTTACTCCGCGACTGCGGTTCAAGAGCTACGAGGAGATGAACGCCTGGCTGGAAGACCGCTGCATCGCGCGGGCCAAGCAGGCCATGCATCCCGAGTTGAAGGACCGAACTGTCTGGGGGGTGTTCGAAGCCGCTGATCGCCCCGCGCTGATCGCCTATCGTGGCCCGTTCGATGGCTTCCACGCTTTGCCCGCTTCGGTATCAAAGACCCTGCTGGTTCGGTTCGATTACAACAAATACTCGGTCCATGCGCAGGCGGCAGGACGACCGGTTGAGATCCATGCCTATGCTGACCGGATCGTCATCCGCCAGGGTGGCGAGATCGTAGCCGAGCACGCCCGCCGGTTCGGACGCGAGCAAACGATCTATGATCCCTGGCACTATGTGCCGGTGCTGGCGAGAAAGCCCGGCGCGCTGCGGAACGGCGCACCGTTCAAGGACTGGGCACTGCCGCCCGCCATCGAGAGGGTGCGGCGGCGGCTTGGCAGCCATACCGATGGTGATCGGCAGATGGTTGGCATCCTGACTGCCATCACCAGTGACGGCATCGAGGCAGTGGAAGCAGCCTGCGCCGAGGCACTGGGGCAAGGCCCGGTCAGCCGCGATGTCGTTCTCAACATCCTGACCCGTCAGCGCCAGCCACCGCCGCCGCTGACCATCGCCACGCCTGACGCGCTGCGGCTGACCCATGAGCCGATCGCCGACTGCGCCCGTTACGACAGCCTGAGGAGAAGACAGTATGGAACGCCACGAGATCCTGGAGATGATGGGCACACTCAAGCTTGCCGGCATGCGGCATGCCTATGATGAGATCGTTGCCGATGCCGTAAAACGGCAGCACTCGGCGCAGCGCGTTGTCGGCGACCTCCTGAAGGCGGAGATCGACGAGAAGGAAGCGCGCTCGATCAAGTATCAGATGACAATAGCCAAGCTGCCGCTGGCCAAGGAGATCGCCGACTTCGACTTTGCCGCAACACCGATCAACGAGGTGCTGGTCAAAGACCTGGCTACGGGCGGCTTCCTGGCCCAGCAACGCAATGCCGTGCTGGTCGGCGGCACCGGCACGGGCAAGACCCATCTTGCAATCGCCATTGGCCGCGCCTGCGTGCGTACCGGTGCCCGGGTCCGCTTCTTCAACACCGTCGATCTGGTCAACCGGCTCGAGGCCGAGACCCGCGCCGGTAAACCGGGACGCATCGCCGATCATCTGTCGCGGATCGATCTCGTCATCCTCGATGAGCTCGGCTATCTGCCGTTCGCGCTGTCCGGCGGGCAGCTGCTGTTCCATCTCGTCAGCCGCCTCTACGAGCAGACCTCGGTTATCGTCACCACCAATCTCGCGTTCGGCGAATGGCCACAGGTGTTCGGCGATGCCAAGATGACCACCGCGCTCCTCGACCGGCTGACCCACCATTGCGACATCGTCGAGACCGGCAACGAAAGCTGGCGGTTCAAAAACCGCGAAGCCGCTTAACCCCTTCCCCCAGACCCCCATCCCCCGGCTTGACCCGGTGGGTCCACAGGCACCTCCCACACGGACGCCGCCGCCAATGCCCTTGTGGATAGCGCGCGTCGGCGTCCGCGCGGGTCCCTCCTATGGACTACCGGGACAACCCGAAACCCATATCCCAAGGGGTCAACTTTGCACGCCGATCAGGGGTCAATATCCGGCGCCGATTGACAGGCGCGAGCCGGGGCTCCGTTCACAGCGGACCAGCGAGCCGCCGTCTATCTGACCAATGCGCTTTCAGGGTGGAACTCGCCAGAGGGGCCAGTCGATGAGCTGCTGTTGCCCGAATTGCAGCCGGAGCGCGACGCGGCAGAGCGAGTCAAGCGCGTTGACCCGATCCTCGTGATTATCGGCAACCCACCCTACAATGCGTTCGCAGGAGTCAGCCCCGAGGAGGAGGAAGGGCTGGTCGAACCCTACAAGGAAGGCCTGTGAAGCGTCCCGGGTTTTCCGGAGGCTCCTATCTGTGAGAAGGAGCTACGATGACGACAAGGAACAAGTTTTCGCCTGAGGTCCGCGAACGCGCGGTTCGGATGGTTGGTGAGC
>JANLSP010000394.1:0-2143 GCA_031362485.1 Novosphingobium sp. | reverse complement strand
TCTGCTCTCCCTTGACTATCGCCCCGCTTATCATTGGCGCCGAAACATCCGGCAAGAAATTTCGCTAGACGATTGTCTGTTCGAACAGCACAATCAGCCTCGAGGAGGTGTGAACTATGGCAGGACGGCTCGAAGGCAGGGTTGCGGTGGTCAACGGCGGCGGCAGCTCGGGGCCCGGCTGGGGCAACGGCAAATGCACCGCGATCCAGTTCGCGCGCGAAGGCGCCAAAGTCGTGGTGGTCGACATCAACCGCGCAGCCGCCGAGGAGACTGCCGGGTTGATCCGCGGCGAGGGCGGAACCGCGCTGGTGATCCAGGCCGACGTTACCTCGCAGGCCGACAATGAGGCGCTCGTCGAGAAGACCCTGTCCGAGTTTGGCCGACTCGACATCCTCGCCCAGATCGTCGGCATCTCGGGCAAGCTGGCCTTCCTTGACGATGTCGGCGGCAAGGACTGGGATCAGGTGATGAACGTCAACCTGAAGGCGACTTTTCTCGCCGCTCAGACCGCGATCAAGCCGATGATCGAGCAGAACTGGGGCCGGATCATCACTGTCTCGTCGATCGCCAGCCTGCGCTGGCTCGCGCGTGAAGCGCCTTTCGCCTATGGTGTCTCGAAGCAGGCGGTGGCCATGCTGACCAAGCTGATGGCAGTCGAGTTCGCCCATCACAACATAACCTGCAACTGCATCGCCATCGGCATGATCGACAGCCCGATGGTGCGCGGGCTGGTTGGCGAATACGCCGACGCGGTCAGCGCAATGCGCGACAAGGGATCGCCGACCGGCAAGCAGGGCACTGGCTGGGACACCGCCCATCTCGCCGCTTTCCTGGCGAGCCAGGAGGCTAATTACATTAACGGGCTGGAGATCCCGCTCGACGGCGGCCTCACCATGAAGGCACCGGATATCTATCCGGCAGACCCCGCCGAGCGGGGCCAATGACCGCCCGGCCAATTTCAGCTGTATTTGGACATTAGGACACGAGGGAGCGTTTCGATGAGCTTGCAATTCTCGCCACTACCCGGCCAGTCGCAATTCGGCGTGGTTTGCCACGGATTGACGTCCGATATGATCGACGATCCCGCGGTCGCCAAACGGCTCTTTGATCTGTGGGTGGACAAGGGCCTCATCGTATTCAAGGGTCTCGATGGCCTCGACATCCAGATGCGCCTGTCCGAATTGTTCGGAGAAAGTGAAGAGCATCCGCTGCTCATCGGCCGCGACGATTTCGCTCGCGAGGACAAGGTCAGCGTCAAGATCAACGAGGAAGGCGGCGGCGTCTATCAGGTGAATGGCGAGGAAATGGGGGGCTGGCTCGCCTGGCACAAGGATTCAATCTACACCGACAAGCTCAACCATGGCGGCCTGCTTTGGGCGCTGGTGGTTCCCGAGCGCGGCGGGCATACCGGCTTTATTGACCAGATCGCCGCCTACGACGCCCTGCCCCAGCACCTCAAGGACAAGTGCGAGGGCCTCAACGTCCTCTATGTCTACACCCGCGACAGCTGGGAATCGAAGTTCGGCGAGCATCCCGAGCGACGCGTCCGCCTGAGCGTCTTCCAGATGAGCACTACGCACGACATGGAGCGGCCGCGCGCCGTCCATCCGATGGTCTTCGTCCAGCCCGAGACTGGCCGCAAGGTGATCAACGTCTCGCCCTGGTTCGCCGACGGCATTGAGGGCATGGAGAATGACGAGGGCGATGCGCTGCTGCGCGAGGTCATCGAGCATATCGTCGCTCCGGGCCGCGAATATTTCCACCACTGGACTGCGGGCGATATGGTGCTTTGGGACAATTGGCGGATGCTTCATTGCGCCACGGGCACGCCGCTGGGGATGAAGCGGCTCATGCGCCGAACAACGATCTTCGGCGACTATGCGCTGGGCCGCAAGGAAGCGGTCGAAGTCATCAACCAGCGGGTAGCGTAATATAGCCAATTGACGGGTTTCAGCTTGTTGCCGATGCTCCCCGTCTGCAGCTGTGATGCCATGAGTTAGCATGGAACAAACCCAAGGTCGCCAAAGTGGAGTTCGTGGTGGACCGGGCAGACCTCGATTATCAGACCCAGCGCGAGTTCAACCATTTCGCCTAGGGCAGTGTTGACGGCACCAGCAACACCGGCGCGCTGGTTAAGCAGCTT
>JANLSP010000388.1:0-11027 GCA_031362485.1 Novosphingobium sp. | reverse complement strand
GCTGCGGTACCGAACTTCTGTTTCATGTAGACGGCGGATTCACCGCTGAGGACGCCGTGGGTTTCGCCGCGCTCTATGGCGGCATGCTGCAGGCTGATCCCAGCTATTTCACCGATTTCTGGACCAAGCCCGGCTATCTCGGTTTCGATCCGCCGGCATCGCTGAAGCAGGCGAGGCTGCAATTCGCCACAACTCTTAAGGCGCCGCTTTCAGCCGAACAGGTCGAGGCGCGCGGGCTCTCGGCAAAGCGGCTTCCGGGTCAGCCGCGCGATCAGGGCCGGGGTTCGGTCGATCTCGCCTGGCAGGCGCTGGTCAGCGACGGCTCGGCCCGGCCGGCCGCGTTCGAACTGACCGATACGCCTCCCGAGGTCGGATTTATCGGCGGCGATCTGTTCGTGCTTTCGGGCGAGGCAAAGGGCAAGCGCATCGCGCTGGTGGCGCTGAATGGTGGGGTCGCCTCGCTCGGCGTGGTGGACCTGGCGACGGTTGCCAAGCTGCGCCCCGGGGACCAGGTTCGGGTCGATAATTCCAACTTCCTCGCGGCGCAGACCTATCACCGCCATCAGGTCCCCGATGCCAGCTACAAGGTCTACGACCAGTTCCGCAAAGCAGACGGCACACCGGCGTATCCCCAGCGCCGGATGCTGCTCGCTCCGTTGTTTGCCGCCGGTGCCGCCGGCAAAGTGCCGACCGGCAGGTTCAACGGCAGGATCATCGTCGTCGGCTCGATGCTCGACCGCGAGGCCGTGCCGTGGCAATCGGACTGGTACCGCCATCGTTTCGAGACGAATTATGGCAAGGATGCGCCGGACAAATACCGCCTGTGGTTCACCGAGAATGCGCTGCACGGCTATACTGAAGACAAGACAGCGCCGACCCGCGTGGTGACTTACCTGCCGATGCTGCAGCAAGCGCTGCGCGATGTTGCCGCCTGGGTGGAAAAAGGCACGCCGCCGCCGGACAACACATCCTATCAGATGACCGATGGCCAAGTCGTGCTGGCCCCCACGGCCGCAGCGCGGCGCGGCATTCAGCCGGTGGTCACGATCAAGGCCAATGGCGCAGCGCGCGCTGAGGTCGCGGCCGGGCAGCCGGTGCGCTTCACCGGCACCGTCACTGCGCCGCCAGGCACTGGACTGGTGGTCAAGGCCGAATGGGACTTTGGCGGTAAGGGCGATTTTCCGGTCAGCTCGCCGGTCAGCGGCAAGGCAGCCTGGGCAACGGTCACTGCGAGCCACGCCTTCGACAAGCCGGGCACTTATTTCGTCGCACTGCGCGGACTTTCGCAGCGCAAGGACGCGGCGGGGACACCCTTCGCCCAGGTCCGCAATATTGCCCGCGCGCGGGTAGTGGTTAAATGACTGACTTCAGTCCGCTGTTCACGCCGATCAAGCTGGGCAGGTTCACCCTGCCCAACCGCTTCATGTTCCCGCCGATGGGCCTCGAAGTTTGCGAAGGCGGGGTGCCGAGCGACGAGGCGGCGGAATACTATGCCCGCCGCGCCGAAGGCGGTGCCAGTCTGGTGATCACCGAGGGCGTCTATATCGACCATCCTTCATCCGGCGACAATCCGCTGCTCGGGCGGTTTCATGGGGCAGATGCGTTCGACGGCTGGCGCAATGTTGCCACCAAAGTCCATGCCAAGGGCGGCATCTGCATGCCCGAGCTGTGGCATGTCGGGCTGATTTTTAGCGGTACGGCCAAGCTCGCGGGCGAAGAACTCACCTTCCGGCCGGAGCTCGGCCAGGTCAGCCCCTCGGGCTTTATCGCGCCGGGTCAGCAGGTCTGCGATGGCATGACCCAGGCTGAAATCGACGAAGTGATCGCGGCCTATGCGCGCGGCACGGCCAAGGCGGTCGAGCTGGGCTTCGACGGGGTCGAGCTGCACGGCGCGCATGGCTATATCATCGACCAGTTCCTGTGGAAGGCGCTGAACCACCGCACCGACAAATATGGCGGATCCCCGCATGCTCGCGGGCAGTTCGCCGCTGAGATCGTGCGCGCCTGCCGGGCCGAGCTCGAGCCGGGCATGCCGGTTATCATGCGCACCTCGTTCTGGAAAATGGTCGATTTCGACGCCCGCCTCGCCGACACGCCGCAGGAACTGGAAGAGCTGTTCGCGCCGATGGTCGAGGCCGGGGTGGACCTGTTCGACTGCTCGCAGCGGCGCTTCTGGGAACCGGCCTTTCCGGAAGTGAACGATCTCAACCTGGCTGGCTGGGTAAAAAAAGTCACCGGCGTGCCCACTTGCACGATCGGCTCGATCGGCCTCGATTCGGACTTTTTCACCAACCTCGCCGAAGGCAAGACGTCCGCGATCGATTCGCGCAATCTCGATGAACTGATGCGGCGATTTGACCGGGGCGACTTCGATATGATCGCCGTCGGCCGCGCGATGATCGCCGAGCCGGACTGGCCCAAGCTGGTGCAGGCAGGACGGCTCGATGCGCTCAAGCCCTTCTCACCGGCATTGATGGCCGATCCCCTGTTGGGGCACTTGAACGCTTAGAACACGCGGGTCATTCACCGCTCGCATACCGGCTGCGTTTTGCTGCGGCTGCCTTGCGCACTTGCTCAAGGGCTTTTTCCTCTGTTGCGAACAGCAGGCTGTCGAGCACCGACGACAAATGCGCGCGCATCGCGGCGCGGGCAGCCTCCGGATCGCGGCTGCGCAGCGCTGCGAGGATCTCGCTGTGTTCCTCGACAACCGGCTTGATGTTGGCGTTGCGTGCCTTTTCTTGGAGCAGGGCTGCTTCTGCCGATGAATCGCGCAGCTCCCACAAGGTGGTAACCGCGCCGAGCAGGCCGCTGTTGCGCGTTGCCCGCGCGATTGTCAGGTGAAACTCACGGTCTGCGCGTTCTGCGCCGCCCGGATCAGAGTTTTCCCGCGCCATAGCCTTTACCAGTTGTGCAATCTCTTCAAGTTCGGAATCGGTCACATGGGTCGCGGCAAGAGCAGCGGTTTCGCCCTCTATCAACATCCGCGCTTCGGTGAGTTCCAGGGCGCTCATGCCAAAGCCTGGAATGTCGATGTCGTTGGGGTGGCGCATGACATAAGCGCCCGAGCCGATACGCACTTCCACCAGACCCTGCACTTCCAGCGCGATCACCGCTTCACGCACGGTCGGACGGCTGACATCGTAGAGTGTCGCCAGTTCGCGTTCAGCAGGCAGCCGCGAGCCGACGGGATAGGTCCCCGCGACCATTTCCGCCACCAGCCGCCTGGCCAGTTCCTTGTAAAGCCGATCATTTTTCCGCAGCGCCGCTTCGACCATAGTGCCTTCCATTGGCCTGACCAATATGCCCGGCAAAGTGACAGTTTCCCGCTGCGGCGTCAAATGCCGCAGCAGGAAACTGTCAGGAGCCTCGCGTGCCATCAAGCAAGTCAGAGGCCATACCCCGCCTGCGGAAGGTATGGCCTCTGATCCAAGGTTACCAGACGATGATCGAGCCCTGGCCCGCTGCGGCGGCAGACCAGTATTTGTAGGTGATCGGCGTTGTCCCAGTGTTGGGGAAGGGGCCGGTTGTTCCGGTGGCTGCCCCGACCCCCATGGGAATCGGCGTGAACGATGACGGCGGGGTAGAGGGGGTGACGGTAAATGAAATGCCGGGGGCCTTGTTGAAGGTCACGGTTCCGCCGCGACAGATGTTTACCGTCTGCCAGCCCGGAGCAAAGAAATTGACCATTGCGTTCATCGGATAGTTGCCGAGGCATGGCAGCGGCGGCGGCGGCTTGTTGCGGAACGTGCAGGTGACTGTCTGGTTCGCAACCGGCGTGATCGTGACCTTGCGGCCCGGCTGGTCGACAATCGCCGCATTAGCGGGCGTGCAGGTGATGCCGGTCAGGACCCAGGGGGATGCCAGCGCTTCGGTGAAAACATATTGTTGTCCGGCCGGAACGATGAAGGCCTGGTTGTTCTGGCGCTGATTGCTGGCGCCCGGCACCCCGGCATCGTCGTCGAGAATGAAGGCCTGGGAAAAATTGGGACCGCCGCCCGTGAAGCCGAAGTCCTTCAAGTCGTTCGGCATGGCGTCCTTGATGATGCGGATCTCGGCGTTGTTCTGCTTGTTGGTGAAATAGCAGGTGGTTGTCTGACCTGCGACAACATTGATCTGCGCCGAATGGCCGTTCAGATTAACCGAAGCATTGGCAGCCGGGGAGCACTCGATTTTCGTGAGCGTCCAGCCATTGGTCGGGGTCTCCTTGAAGGTGTAGTTTCCGGGCGGAACATCGAATGCCCTGCTTTTCGGCAATTGGTTATTCCCTCCTGATGCACCCAGGTCGTCATCCAGCTGGAAGGGCTGATTCCAGTTGTTTGGCCCGGTGCCCTGGAAATTGAAGTCCTGGGCATGGGTGGGACTTACCTGCTTCTGGATAATAACTTTTCCGGTCGGCGGGGCGGTGACGCGCTCGTTGAGGAACTTGCAGGTGATCATTGCCCCGTTCGCGACATTTGTTCCCCGTCAGCACCTATGGCCCAGATTTGAGGTTGTGATTTAAGGAGAGATTGGGTCTCGTCGTAGTGACGAAGGAACGAAGATGAGACCCAATCTCTCCAAATCAAAATCGCCAGCCAAGCGCCCTGCGGAAGCTGTGGTGAAGGACATTCGCCGGGCGACCCGGCGGCACTTCTCGGCGGAAGACAAGATCCGGATCGTGCTCGATGGCCTGCGCGGCGAGGACAGCATTGCCGAGCTGTGCCGCAAGGAAGGCATCGCCCAGAGCTTGTATTACACCTGGTCGAAGGAGTTCATGGAAGCCGGTAAGCGCCGCTTGGCGGGGGATACCGCCCGTGCAGCCACGACCGACGAAGTGAAGGATCTGCGCCGCGAGGCCAGCGCCCTGAAGGAGTGCGTTGCCGACCTGACACTCGAGAACCGCCTGCTTAAAAAAAGCATGATCGCGGATGGGGGCGACCAAGAATGAGGTATCCTGGATCCGAGAAACTCGAGATCATCAGGATCGTCGAGCAGTCCCACCTGCCAGCGCGAAAGACGCTGGAGCAACTGGGCGTCCCGCGACGGACCTTCTGCCGCTGGTATGACCGCTACCTCGAGGGCGGCCCCGAAGCGCTGGAGGATCGGCCATCGGCACCGAGCCGGGTGTGGAACCGCATCCCGGCCGATATCCATGACCAGATCATCGAACTGGCGCTGGATCAGTCCGAGCTGTCGCCCCGGGAGCTGGCGGTGCGGTTCACCGACGAGCAGCGCTACTTCGTGTCGGAAGCCACTGTTTATCGCCTATTGAAGGCCCATGACCTGATTACCAGCCCGGCCTATGTCGTGATCAAGGCGGCGGATCGCTTCCACACCCAGACCACGCGCCCGAACGAGATGTGGCAGACTGACTTCACCTACTTCAAGATCATCGGGTGGGGGTGGATGTATCTGTCGACCGTGTTGGATGACTTCTCGCGCTACATCATCGCCTGGAAGCTGTGCAGCACGATGCGGGCCGAGGATGTTACCGATACGCTGGATCTTGCGCTGGTTGCCTCGGGCTGTGCGTCGGCCAACGTGCATCACAGACCGCGCCTGCTGTCGGACAATGGACCCTGCTACATCGCCGGCGAGCTGGCTGAATACATCGAAGCCCAACGGATGAGCCATGTGCGTGGCGCCCCGTTCCATCCCCAGACGCAGGGCAAGATCGAGCGCTGGCACCAGACCATGAAGAACCGCATCCTGCTGGAAAACTACTTCCTGCCCGGCGACCTTGAGACCCAGATCGAGGCCTTCGTCGAACACTACAATCACCGGCGTTACCACGAAAGCCTGAGCAACGTGACGCCCGCTGACGCCTACTTCGGCAGGGCCAGCGCCATCATCAAACAACGCGAAAGGATCAAGCGACAGACCATCGAACATCGGCGCTTGCAACACCGCAAGATCGCCGCCTAACATCAAACCCAAGACGAGGCCGAACCTCCGCTAATCTACGCCGCACATTGCGCCAAATGTTCTGACGACGGACAACGGCTGTTCCATGCCAGGCGAATTCTGCGCGAGAGTGAGCGAGCCGGATTGTGGGGCGAGCTGTCAATCTGATTTGGAAGCTGCTGTTGCGCCACTTGGTGCAGTTGCCGCGACACCGTTTTGCCGGGTAACGATCACTGCCAGCTACCGATGCCGGCTGAAATGGCGTTGGCGCTGAACGCGGCGATCGTCGGACATGTTGAACAGGCGCAAATTCAGGCAGCCGAGAGACGTTGCTCCAATGCGCGCTGCTCTGCCCACAGCGCTTCGGGAACGCCGCCAAGCTCGGTAAAGTCTTCAGCGCTGGCCTTGGCTTCTTCCGCCCAGACTTCAGGATCGACGCGAAGGAGTTCGGCCATGTCTTCGGCTGTGACTGAAAGACCGGCGACATCGATGCCGGACGCGAGAGGCAACAAGCCCGCGGGGCTGACGACAGCCTCGGCCGTTCCTTCGCAGCGCTCCACAATCCACTTCAGTACGCGCGAATTGTCGCCGAAGCCCGGCCACAGGAACTTGCCATTGGCACCCTTGCGGAACCAGTTGACCATGAAGATGCGCGGCAGCCTGGTGACATCGCGTCCCTCGCCCATCTTCAGCCAGTGCGCGAAATAATCGGACATGGCATAGCCGCAGAATGGCAGCATGGCGAAAGGATCGCGCCGCAGTTCGCCCACTTTGGCCTCCGCCGCGGCCGTCGTTTCCGAGGCAACATTGGCGGCCATATAGACCCCGTGCTGCCAGTTGAAGGATTCAGTCACCAGCGGAATGGCGGAGGCGCGGCGGCCGCCGAACAGGATGGCCGAAATCGGCACGCCGGCCGGATCGTTCCACTCTTTGGCAATCGCGGGGCACTGTTCAGCCGGCACGGTGAAGCGGGCATTGGGGTGCGCGGCGGGGCGGCCACAGCCAGGCGTCCAGGCGTCACCCTGCCAATCGATCAGCCGCGAAGGCGGTGTGTCGGTCAGCCCTTCCCACCAGACGTCGCCATCTTCGGTGAGCGCAGTGTTGGTGAATATCGCGTTGCCGTAGAGTGTCTCGACCGCATTGCGGTTAGTGCTCATGCCGGTGCCCGGAGCAACGCCGAAGAAACCCGCTTCCGGGTTTACCGCATAGAGGCGGCCGTCCTTGCCGAAGCGCATCCAGGCGATGTCATCACCAATGGTTTCCGCCTTCCAGCCGGCAAGCGTGGGCTGGAGCATCGCCATATTGGTCTTGCCGCAAGCGCTGGGGAAAGCCGCGGTGATAAAGTGAACCGCGCCTTGCGGCGAAGTCAGCTTGAGGATGAGCATGTGCTCGGCCAGCCAGCCCTCGTCGCGCGCGATCACGCTGGCGATGCGTAGGGCCAGGCATTTCTTGCCGAGCAGCGCATTGCCGCCATAGCCCGAGCCATAGGACCAGATCTCGCGCGTTTCGGGGTAGTGGACGATCCACTTTTCCTCGTTGCACGGCCAGGCGACATCTTTCACGCCGGCAGTCAGCGGCATACCGACCGTGTGGACGCAAGGAACGAAAGTGCCGTCCTCACCCAGCATGTCGAGCGCGGCCTTGCCCATCGAAGTCATGATTTTCATCGACAGCACGACATAGGCACTATCGGTAATCTCGACCCCGATTACGCTCGCCTCTGATCCGAGTGGCCCCATGCAGAACGGCACGACATACATCGTGCGTCCGGCCATGCAGCCATCGAACAGGCCGTTCAGGAGATTGCGGGTGTCTGCTGGATCGCGCCAGTTGTTGGTCGGTCCGGCATCGGATTCTTTTTCCGAGCAGATGAAAGTGCGGCTCTCGACGCGGGCCACATCGCGCGGGTCGGAGCGGGCATAGAAGCTGTTGGGACGTTTGGCTTCGTCCAGTTTGATCAGCGTACCGGCACTGACCAGTTCGGCAGTCAGCTCATTCCACTCTGCATCCGACCCATCGGCCCAGCGCACTTCGGCGGGCTTGGTAAGCGCAGCAATCTGATTTACCCATTGAATCAGTGGCTTGTGCTTGGTGGGCATGGCGGTGGTCAGGGTTGTCTGCACGAATCTGCTTTCAGCTTGCGCGATTTCTGGACCGCCGATGGCGGTTCAGAGCCAAAAGATCAATTTGAGAGTCCTGCTTCTGTTGAAAATAATGCCGGGAATGGATTGCGAACGGCCGATTCCGGCCAACCGGTCTTCCCACCCTTGTCTAGCCGTGCGCGCCAAAATGGTTGGCAATTGCCACAGCGATGCGCAGGCAGAGTTTGTGGGCGTCTTCGATCGGATCGATCAGGTCTTCGCGGATCCGGGCATAGCTATGGCCAGACAGATCGGGGTAGTCGGCAGGCTCTGTAACAGCATAGTCGGCAAGCGACGGCGCCGATACCGGATAGGCACGACGCAACTGGGCGAGCGCCTCGTCAATGCGCAGGCTGAATACCATCTGAAACACGTCTTCGCGGCTGATATCGTTGGAGCGCGAAAAGGCCGGGATGCGCATCGCGCGCAGGAAAATGAACTGCATCAGCGCAAGGCGCAGCGCCTGCAACGCGCCAAGCGCACGGCGCAATTCTTCGCGGCCGTCATGTGAACCCTCATCCGGGATCAATTCAAGCAGGCGGTGCAGCTTGACCGCATCAACCCGCAGCCGCGAGGTCAGCGTGCGAAAGGCACTGTTGCGATCATCCGTGGTGAGCTGGTCGGCCAGCGCGAGGCAGGCGGCCTCCAGCTGTCGCTCGGTGCCGCGATAGGGTCGGCTGGCCCAGAACGAGGAATTGAACAGCTCGCCGTAAGCCGCCGCCGACTTGATGCTGGCAAGCCGGTCTGCAGCGCGAAGCATCCGGACAATCTGGCGGCCGCGCGCCGAACTGGCGATCAGTTCGGCAATGCCCTCAACATCTTCCGCCGCAGAAGTGCCGACCCCGGCAATCAGGTTCACCGGATAGCCCAGCTGCTGCATGATGGCATTGTGCGGGATTGCGCGGATCTGGCGAAGGTTCATGCCCCGGTCGGCCGCGAGATCAGTCTGGCGGCGAGACTTCCGGCTGCCGGTTTCCACCAGCAGACCAAGCCCGAATGCGGTGAGCGAGCGGGCATAGGTGCGGGATTCCATGAAAGCACGCTGCACCCGGCGGATGCCGCGATAGAAATCGAGGCTGAGATCGGTGCGGGTGTAGAACGGGTCGCTCTCGCTAGACAGCTGGCGCAGTTCGATTTCGGCGATCCGCGTCAGTGTTGCCAGCGCCAGCGCGGGCGTGCGGAAGAACAGATATCCGTCACCGCCCTGGAAACTCGCCTCCAGCTCGGTGCGAATGCCCGCATCAGCAAATTGTCGGCGCGCCCAGAGGCTCATCGGCCAGGTCAGCCGGTCTGCCATCGAGGCGGGATGGCCGCCGCGCCCCATCGATTCGCCGTGCGTATTGAAAATCAGCGCCGCCACATCGGCCAGCTTGTGCCGCGCCATGGTCCGCGCCAGTCGCCCCTGCAGCCGCTCGATTGCCAGCGCGGCGGGGATCTGGCCAATGAACCGGCCGGCGTCGGAAAACCCGGTCTGGATTGAAATTCGGCCGCGCGTCCGTGCATATTCGCGGTAAGCCGGCTCGGCGAGCAGCGCCTCGAGGAAGCGCTCGCCGTGCTCCATCGCACTTTCGGTCTCGAACAGCGGCGAGACGTCGACTTTGCCGGCAATGCCGAACAGCTGCGCGAAATAGAGCGCGGCCAGCACCGTCTGCGGATCCTCGCATTCGGCAATCAGCATGCGGATTGGCGCATCGGCATCGATGTGGTGGAGGATCTGCGCCATCGCAAGGAACTGACGGACCGCAGTGGTGTTCTCGATGGCCAGCGCGGCAAAATTGGTGCGCAGCGGCACCGTTTCGTCCAGCAAGGCGCGGATACGGATCAGTGCGGTCTTGCTGGAAAGGTCGAGGCGATTGTCGGGATCGATACGGCGGCGGATGGCATTGTGCAGCTGCGATGCGTTTACCCGAAAATGGATTCCGCCCATGCCCAGCCCGTCGGCGCGCATCGCGGCGGCAAGCGCAAGCAATTTGGCTGCTTTATCAGTTTCGGCGAGATTGGCGGCTTGCTCAAGTTCGGCGATGACCGGCGCCAGCGACACCAGCCGGGCGGGATCATCAGCCGTTAGCTGGTTGGCCGCATGCGACAGCGCCGCGGGTTCGGCCAGATCCTCGGCAAACAGCGCTTCCATTTCGGCAGTATGGGCCTGGGCAGCGCGCAGCCGCGCCAGCCCTTGCGAGGCAGAATCGATTGCTGCGAGTTGGCCCGCATAGCGCCCCAGCCGCAACGCCTTTTCTTTCAGCCGGTAGTAGACGCTGGTCGACCAGCCGATATCGGTCCGCCCATCCATGTCATAGCCGACCCAGCTGGCGAAGCGGAAAGGCACCGGGCGCAGCTCGCGCCAGCGATCGGGCCAAGCCATTGCGGCGTGCCTCAACAGCAGCGCGTTAAGCGCATCGCGCGCATCCTGCGCCAGCGCCAGCGCCGCCATCGCCTCGCCGTGTTCGAAGTCGAGCGTGATAGCCCGGCGGGAGGCGTCGGCAATACAGACAGTCGTCCCCGAAACGGCTCCCAGGCTGGCGGCCTGCGCAACGGCATCGGCCTGCGCGGGCGTGAGCAGGAAAGTCGGGTGGGCGGTGAATACTGCGTGGAACACGGGTCGGGACCAGCGCTGAACAAAGGCGTCAAAGTCGCGATCTTCGCCGATCAGCCGGGAGAACAAGTCGAGGTTCGTCGCCTCGTCCACCGGGGCGAGCAGATGAAGCAGATGCCGGGCGCGGCTTTGCAGGCTCTCGCATTCCAGCTCGGCAACCAGCGACGCCGCGTCGGACAGGCCCATCGTACCGTCCTCCAGCGCACGCGACAGCTCAAGACTGAGCTGAAACACTGGGTTGAACAGCGGCGATTCCGCGGTCCGCAGATGCAAGGTGGCCAGGCGTTCACATAAGTCGGCACTGCTCGTCATGGGCATGGCACACCCCCCGTTTTCAGGACCCGGCAAACATGCGCCGGAAAATTGTGCAACGCAACATCGACTGGGCCGGGGACACAGGGTTCAAAGAT
>JANLSP010000385.1:0-1510 GCA_031362485.1 Novosphingobium sp. | reverse complement strand
CAACTGCTGCTGGCAAAAGACGCTCGCCAACCCTAGCACTGACCGAATATCGCACAGGAGAATGTCCATGGCCGAAGTCGAAGTCATTGCCGAAGGACTGAATTTTCCCGAAGGTCCTGTGGTCATGGCCGATGGCTCGGTGATCGTGGTAGAGATTCAATCCGGCAAGATCACCCGGTGCTGGGGTGGCGGCCGCAAGGAAGTGGTGGCGAGCCCGGGCGGCGGGCCCAACGGCGCCGCCATCGGCCCGGACGGGGCGCTTTATGTCTGCAACAGCGGAGGGCTGGGCTACAGCGCCGGGCGCGCTCAGGAAGCTGGCCGGATTGAGCGGGTCGATCTTGGCAGCGGCAAGGTCGAGCGGGTTTATGATCGCTGTGATGGTACGCCGCTGAGCGCACCCAACGATCTCATGTTCGATTGCGACGGCAACATGTGGTTCACCGATCTCGGCAAGTTATTGGCCAATGGCAAGGAATATGGCGGGCTCTATGCCGCGCGCGCCGATGGCAGCGCGATCACGCGGATAAAGGGCGGGGCACTGACCTACAACGGTGTCGGCGTCTCGCCGGACTGGTCGACAGTCTATGTCGCCGATACCCTCACTGCGCGCGTCTACGCATACGAGCGGCGCATCGCGGCGCAGGAGCCACGGCTGGTGGCGACGGTGCCCGGCATGGTCATGCTCGACAGCCTGGCGATGGCAGCCTCGGGCAATGTCTGTGTCGCAACGCTGCTCGAAGGCGGGCTCAGCACTGTGACCCCAGAGGGTGAAGTGACCAAGCACCCGCTGCCCGACCATTTGGTGACAAATGTGGCTTTCGGCGGGGCAGACATGATGGACGCCTGGATCACCTTTTCCGGCGCCGGCACTCTGGTGCGCGCGCGTTGGCACGAGCCGGGGATGCGGCTGGTCTATGATGCCTGAGCGGCGAGATATTCGGCCAGCGCGCTGGTCTGCGCGGCATCGAAATGCAGCCCCAGCTTGGTCCGCCGCCATAGCACATCTTCGGCAGACCGCGCCCATTCCCTGGTCATGAGGTAGTCCACTTCGGCGCTGGTCAGGCCGTGGCCGAAGTGCACGCCGAGTTCCTCGAGCGCGCTTGCGCTTCCCAGCCACTGCCTGGCCAAAGTCCCGTATGCCTTGACCAGCCGGTCGGTCCAGTCTGCTTGCAGAAACGGATAGCCGCGGGCAAGCGCGGCGGTGAGCGCCCTTGCACCCTGCAACGGGAAATCGCCGCCGGGCAAGGGGGCGCTGGCCGTCCAGTCGCCGCCTGTCAGCGCTGGCAGCATGGGCTGCAGCAAGTCTACCGCTTCGGCAGCCAGGTGTCGGTAGGAAGTGATCTTGCCGCCGAACACTGACAGCAGCGGCGGCGCGCCGTCGTCGCCATCAAGCTCGAAATTATAGCCGCGGGTGGCAGCTTCCGGCTTGCCCGAGCCGTCGTCGAGCAGCGGGCGCACGCCTGCATAGGACCAGACGACATCGGCAGGCGTGATCTGCTGGCTAAAGTAG
>JANLSP010000369.1:0-2207 GCA_031362485.1 Novosphingobium sp. | reverse complement strand
GCGCTGGGCCTGCGACGCCATCTCGACGAGCTGTTCCCGGGGATCGAGGCAGAAACGAAGCGGGTGTGGATGGGTCATCGCTCGTCATTGCCTGACAGCGTAGCCCTTATCGACCGCATGCCTCGCTTTCCATGGCTATATGCCGCGCTTGGCCATGGCCACGATGGCATGATCGGCGCGCCCGGAACGGCACGGCTGATCACCGAACTGGTGACCGGCGCGCAGCCACACATCGATCCGGCGCCATATGGGATCAGGCGGTTCTTGCGCGGATAAGGGTTTCGGGCAAACCGCGCCACACGACAGCCGCGAGCACAAATGCAGCAATTCCCAGCGCCATCGCCGGGACCAAGCCCCAGCTTTGCGCCAGCATACCGGTCAGCAGCGGTGTCAGCAGGCTGACGAGCCGCCCCCACTGAAAAAGCGAAGTCGCCGCAA
The DNA here is from genome assembly GCA_031362485.1 of Novosphingobium sp. GTDB lineage: Bacteria > Pseudomonadota > Alphaproteobacteria > Sphingomonadales > Sphingomonadaceae > Novosphingobium. The sequence continues at coordinate 1,769 of JANLSP010000369.1, read as the reverse complement.
GGCGCAATTCTGGCGGGAACATCTCGGCAATCCAAGGGCCGAGGCAGACCGTTGCGGCAAACCCGAGGCCATAGAGCGCGGCGAGAATGCCGGTCTGCTCCGGCGGCAGTTCCGAACCCAGGACCAGCGCAATCGAAGCGGCGCACAGCAAGGGGCCGAATGCCCCGACGCGGCGTCCATAGCGATCAACCAGCCAGCCCCACAGGAAAGTTGCCGCGGCGTTGACGGTGTAAAGCGTCGCGACCACCGTTCCGACCCCTTCGATGTCGAATTGGCGGACATCGCGCAGGTAAGTGGTCAACCAGCCGATGAAGCACTGATAGCCGAAGGAATTGGCCCCCATTAGTGCGACGAGCGCGAACGTCTTGGCCCGCACATCGGCCCGCAAGAGGCCGCCCGGTTGCGTTGCATGCGCGCCGATTCCGCGCGCCGCCGCAGGGATGAAGACGAAGGATAACGGTGCCAGGACAATTCCCGGCAGCCCCCCGATCCACAGCATCAGCCGCCAGTTGTCCGGAGCAATGCGGGCAAGCGCCACGCCCATGGCAATCACCGCGCCATAGAAGCAGGCATCGATGAGCCCGGCGACGCGCCCACGAGCTTGCGGGGGATAGAGCGCCAGATATACCGCAACCGTCACGGGGAAAATGCCGCCCGCGAACAGCCCATAGATGAAGCGCGCGGCGATGAAGGGACCAAGATCGGTGACGAAGGCGACGGCCAGCACAGATGCGCCGCAGCCTGCCATCATCGCCGCCATTGCCACTGCCGTGCCTGCCCGGCGTGCCAGCAGGGAAATCAGCCATGCTCCGATGACGGTGCCGATGACCTGTGCCGAATAGCCCGCACCGGCCTCTGCCAGGCTCAGGTCCAGTGCGTCCCTGATCTGCGGCCGCAGAACATCGGCGGTCGACCAGCCCCAGGCATAGAAAAATTGTGCCACCATCAGCAGCGCTAGAGCGCCATGGCGGCCTGCGATCATTGCTAATTGCTCAGCTGCGATAGGCCTGCACCAAAGTGCCGACCTCATCAAACACAGTCCATTCCTCGACAATACTCCCGCCCCAGAAGCGGAAATGGCTGGACCCCATGATTGCGACCGATCCGCCCGCAGGAGCATTGCCCAGCAGACCACCGGGGACAGTTGTGCCCTCTAGCGTCCAGCGCACCGCAACGATCACCCCGTCGGTCTCATCCGACCAGCAGACATGCTCGACCCGGACTGCGCCATTGGGCACACTGGCGTTGAGCGCAATGATCAGCGCCTGGACATTGCGCAGGCCATTGGCAACGCGCCCACTGGCCCAGTGTGCAATGACTTGCTGCGAATAGTCGCGGGTGACCAGATCGAAGCGGCGCATGTTCCAGATGTCATTGAAGTGGCGCTCGGCCCAGTCCCACACCGTTTCGACCTTGCCACCATGCAGGCTGCGCGGGGCCTGCCCTTCAAGCCGGGTGGGCGCAACGACAACGCGCTCCTCGCGGAACGGGCCTTCGGCGAGGCGCTGCGCGACCTCGTGCATGTCATAGCCCATCTGGCGCACCGAGGCGCCATTGTCGCGCATCAACCATTCGGTGTGGATCAGATTGTTCTTGCTGACACAGTCAGCGACGAACAGGCGCCCGATGCGGCGGCCGGTGGCGGGGCCATAAATGGTATCGCCGGTGTTGGTCGACAGGCTGTAGCCGAGGTGCGAGGTGTAGAAGCCTTCATCCTCGTCGCCGCTCCAGGCGACATTGAGATGGTGCGATTCGCCGTCTGGCGCGGC
>JANLSP010000346.1:0-4498 GCA_031362485.1 Novosphingobium sp. | reverse complement strand
GCTCACCCCCCCCGTGTGACTACGTAGAAGACTAGCACCGACCTGCGAGTAGGCAAGCAATTCAAGAAATTCGAATCAGTCCTCTTGCCGATCATTACCTGCGGCAAAGGCGCCTCGGGGCTGAGCGCAGCCATACTCGCCGACATCAAAGCCTTGCCATAGCCCAGTCCCTGCAATTCGGGCAGCACCGCCACCGGGCCAACCATGATCATCGGATGTCTGCGGCTATCGGGGGTGTTCAGCGCCACCGGCCAGCACTGGATCGTGCCTGCCAGATGATCGTTCTTATCCAGCGCTGCAAAGGACAGCGCCGGCAGCCAGTCTGTGCCTTCGCGCACTTTGTAGGCGGTGCGCTTGTGGCGCCCCGGCTCGAAGGCACGGTCAAGCAGCGCTTCAATGAGCGCGGGGTCGATGCTATCAATGGGGACGATGTTGGCCATGGGACGGGCGCCGATAGGGGCGCGGGGGCCGATTGTCGATGAATTTTACCGCTTTGCCGGCATCAGCCGCAGCAAACGGCCATCTTCCTTGTCGGCCAGCACGAACAATGCGCCATCATCGCGTTCGGTAATGGCGCGGATACGGGTTTCCAGATTGTAGCGTTCGACTTCGCGCGCGCGTGCACCGTCGATGGCCACCCGCACCAACCCTTGCGAGCCCATTGCCGCAATCAAGGCCTGGCCGCGCCAGGCGGGGAAGGCATCGCACTTGCAGAAGATGAAATTGCCCGGCGCGATCACCGGGTTCCAGCTGATCGCCGGCGCGGCCAGATCGGGGCGTGTGGCATGGCGGGGAATCGCCCTGCCGTCGTAATGTTCGCCCTGCGACACCAGCGGCCAGCCATAGTTCTTGCCCGGCTCCACCAGGTTGAGTTCGTCGCCGCCCCTCGGCCCATGTTCCAGGTCCCAGAGTCTGCCTTGCGGATCAAAGTGCAGACCCAGAATATTGCGGTGTCCCAGCGACCAGATTTGGGCCGCGACCCCGCCCGATGCGGCGAAGGGATTGCCGGGGGCGGGGCGGCCATCGGGCAGCAGCCGCAACACTTTGCCGAGATTGCCGGTCATCGCCTGCGCTGGCGCCATCTTCTGACGGTCGCCCGAGGCAATGAACAGGTGCCGACCATCGGGGGAAAAGGCGATACGGTGCGAATAGTGGCCGCGCCCGGTGACTTTGGGGGTCTGGCGCCAGATCACTTGCAGCGCTTCGAGCCGGGGCGCATCGCCTTCGATCAGCCGCGCCCGCGCGACGACTGCGCCGGCCGTGTCAGACGGACCCGCCTCGGCCCAGCTCAGATAGATCATCCGGCTACGCGCAAAATCGGGGGCAAGCACGACATCGCCCAGCCCGCCTTGCCCTGCATGGAGCACGGCGGGGACCCCGCTGACCTCTCGCGCCGCTCCGCCTTCCTGCCAAAGCTTCAGCCTGCCGCCGCGTTCAGTGATCAGCGCGGTTCGCGTTCCGGGCAGGAAAACGATGGCCCAAGGCTGGCTGAAGCGGGCCACCTCGACTGCGGCGAAAGGGTTTTGCGCCGCATAGTCTGGCACGACCTGCGCCGCACTATCCCCGGGGCGAAAGAGCGGCCAGCTTGCCGCAAGCGATACGCCAAGCAATAAGGCGAGAAGGGTCTGACGGCGCGGCATAACGGGGATGATCATGACTGAGGCTTTCCTGCTTGCCAAGTCTGACGGCGAAGAGTTGATTTTCGGTGTCGATGAGGCCGGACGCGGGCCGTTGGCGGGGCCGGTGGTGGCGGCTGCGGTGTTACTTGGGTCTGATGTGCCAACCGGGCTTGATGATTCCAAGAGGCTTTCGCCAGCCCGCCGGGCGCTGCTCGAGCCGCAGATCAAGGCGCGCTGCCGCTGGGCGGTGGGGGTGGTTGAGGCGGACATTATCGACCGGATCAACATCTTTCAGGCGACCATGCTGGCGATGACCCGCGCGGTGGCGGCACTGTGCGAGGAACTGGCCGCTGCGCCGCATCAGGTGCTGATCGACGGAAATCTGACGCCGGCGGGCCGCTGTGGTGACTGGCGCTGGCCGGCGCGGGCAATTGTCGGGGGTGACGCGCTCGAACCCGCCATTTCCGCCGCGTCGATCCTCGCCAAGGAACACCGCGACCGGTTGATGCGCGGGCTTGCCTTGCACCACCCGCACTATGGCTGGGAGCGCAACATGGGCTATGGGACGCGCGAACACCTCGAGGCGCTGCGCCGTCATGGCCCCGCGCCCTGCCACAGGCGCAGTTTCTCTCCGGTCGCCGCAGTGGAGATGTTTGCATGATCCTTCGACAGGAGTGACCTGATGCCATTCACCGAGGCCGATATCCCCGACCAGTCGGGCAAATGCTTCATTGTTACCGGTGCCAACACCGGCATCGGCTTTGAAGTGGCGCGGGCGCTGGCTGGGAAGGGCGCGCGGGTGCTTATCGGTTGCCGGGATACAGCGAAAGCGGCGGAGGCAATCGGGCGGATCGGGAAACATGATGTGGTGCATCTTCCGCTCGATCTCGCCGATCTTGCTTCGGTTCGCAGTGCAGCGGAACGGGCGGCGGACGAAAAGCGACTCGACGGGCTGATCAACAATGCCGGAGTGATGTTCCCGCCGCTCACCCGCACGGCGCAAGGCTTTGAATTGCAGTGGGGCGTCAATCACCTCGGGCATTTCGCGCTGACCAGCTTGCTGCTGCCCAAGCTGGCCGAGACGCGGGGTTCGCGGGTGGTGATTACCGCCAGCCTCGCGCACAAGCGCGGCAATATCCAGTGGCAAGACCTGAACGCCGAGACGGGCTACAACCGCACGGCGCGCTATTCGGACAGCAAGCTCGCCAACATGCTGCATTTCGCCGAGCTTGACCGGCGGTTGCGCGCGGCGGGATCGCCGGTGACTGCGCTGGGCTGCCACCCGGGGGTCGCTGCCACCGAACTGATGCGCCACGCCGGGCCTTTCCGCGTGTTCACCCCGCTGTTTGGCCTGTTCCTGAACACGGCGGCGCAGGGTGCCTGGCCGGCCTTGCAGGCGGCCTGCGATCCGGCGGCCAAGGGCGGCAGTTACTTCGGACCGACCGGAATGGGCGAGATGAAAGGCCCGTCCGGACTGGCGCAAGCGAGCGCGGCAGCGCGTGAGCCGGCATTGGCGCGGCGGCTGTGGGATGTGTCAGTCCAGATGACGGGGGTCGATCCGGGATTGGCTCCGGCCTAGGAGCTAACCCCAGGCAAGCTTGTTCATGCTGGCGAGATAGGCCTGCATCCGCGCTTCCATTGCTTCCGGCGCAAACGCCAGCGCGCGCTCTCCATCTCCAGTGTCCGCCTGGGCTCCGGACTGCATGTCGCTCTTGCTGTTGACCCGCGGATAGGGCTCGGCGGGGACTGGCACGCCGAGAAAGGCGCACAGCGGTTCCCAGCCGTCCTGTGAGCGGTGCACCAGCAGCCTTTCCGGCGGCAGGCCGGCGATCACCTCCTCGCGCCAATGGTTGAAATAGCCGGTCATCCACTCGCGATCGTCAAGATGCCCGAGAAACGGCCCGACCACGGCGCCGCGCATGAACTCGGCTACCGGGCTCGACAGGAAGCCCTCGACATTCTTCGGCGAAAAGATTGTTGTGCGGACCGAATCATACCAGCCCTCGGCATCGCGGTCGGAGAGAACAACCTTGGCTAGCGGGTAGTGCGCGGCCAGCTCGCGCCAATAGGTGGCGGTCGGATAATCGACTGTCGCAACGAAACCGTCGAAAATCGCGTCCCAGTCCGGCGCGCCCCTGACCACAGCGAACCATTGCGGCATGCGCTTGCGCGCCTGCGCCATTATTTCGGTCATGTGGTAGCATGGGCCGAGGCCCAGGCGCTCAAGTGCCAGCTTGAGCGATAAGGTCCCCGTACGGCCTAATCCTGCTCCGATCACTTGCAATGCCATTGACTGGTCCCCCGTCTCGTTTGCCGATCAACTGGGGGATGCCTAAATAAATCGCTCAGGGCGAGTCCTGTTGGCAACACCACAGCATATAGAGTCCCGGGAATCGGCGGGGACTCAACATGCAGTGCCGGCCCCGCTTCGTTCTCCCCGCGTTGACCCTTCCTTAACCATGCTCTGCAACGATTCATGGCAACTCCGCTCTTGACGCGGACTCCGCGAGGACTCACCCTGTGGATAAGTCAGGGGGTAATGGCAGGCACATGGCGCAGGTAATGTTGAAGGAAAAGGCGCGCACGCGCGCCGCAGAAAAGGCCGTGGTGCCGAAAAATTTGCCTGTCGGGCAAATACTTGATGGTGATTGCGTGGAAGCGATGCGAACACTGCCGAGTGCCAGCGTCGATATGATCTTCGCCGATCCGCCATATAATCTCCAGCTCGGCGGCGACCTTTCACGGCCCGATGGCAGCCATGTCGATGCCGTAACCGATCACTGGGACCAGTTCGACAGCTTTGCCGTCTATGACGCATTCACCCGTGCCTGGCTGGCCGAGGCGCGCCGGGTGCTGAAGCCCAATGGCGCGATCTGGGT